>JBEEGB010000424.1:0-3903 GCA_041166585.1 Acidimicrobiaceae bacterium | reverse complement strand
TCGACACGGACGGGGTCGAGCGCGAGGTCGGGTTCCAGGAGTACTTCGTGAAGCGCCAGCACGGCGTGCCGGTCACCTCGATCCGCTTCGGCGGTGCGGATGCGGCGCGACCGGGCCCGGGTGTCCTCGACGCGCTGGCGGACGCGGACGTCGTGGTGATCGCGCCGTCGAACCCGTTGGTGTCGATCGGTCCCGTGCTGTCCGTCCCCGGTGTGCGGGACGCCGTCATCGCGGCCCGGAAGCGGACCGTCGCCATCTCGCCCATCGTTTCCGGCGCCGCGCTGAAGGGACCGGCCGACCGCATGCTGCGCGAGCTCGGCCATGAGGTGTCGGTCGCCGGCGTCGCCCGTTTGTACGCGGACCTCGCCGAGGTGTTGGTGATCGACGAGGCCGACGCCGCGCTGGCGTCGTCCGTCGAGGCCACGGGGCTCCGTTGCGAGGTGGCGCCGACGATCATGTCGTCGCCCGAGGCGTCGGCGCTGCTGGCCACCGTCGCCCTCGAGGCCGTGGGGTACGCGCCGCGATGAGGCTCGAGGTGTTCGGCATCGACGGCATCGGCGAGGTGGGACGCGGCGACGATCTCGCTGGCATCATCGCCAGCGCGGCCGCGGCCTCGGCTGACGCGGAGACGACGCTGCGCGACGGCGACGTGCTGGTGGTGACGCAGAAGATCGTCTCGAAGGCGGAGGGGATGCTCGAGGCCGTCGACCCCGACGACCCGCTGAGCCACAAGGCCATCGTCGAGCGTGAGTCGGTGCGGGTGATCCGCCGCCGGGGCGACCTGATCATCAGCCAGACCAAGCACGGGTTCATCTGCGCCAACGCCGGCATCGACCTGTCCAACGTCGAGCGCGGCTATGCCGCGCTGCTCCCCGAGGACTCCGATCGCTCGGCTCGACGGATCCGTGACGGGTTGCGAGCGCGCGCCGGGGTGGAGGTGGCCGTGATCGTGAGCGACACGTTCGGCCGCACATGGCGCCGCGGCCTCACCGACGTGGCGATCGGGTGCGCCGGCATCGGCGCCATCCTCGACCTGCGGGGCACTGAGGACACCTACGGTCGCGAGATGATGGTCACCGAGGTCGCCATCGTCGACGAGCTGGCGTCAGCGGCGGAGCTGGTGATGGGCAAGTCCACCGGGGTCCCGGTCGCGGTGGTGCGCGGCGTCCCCTCCGACTGGCTCCGCCGAGGCGACGTCGCCTCCGAGCTCATCCGCACCCCCGAAGAGGACCTCTTCCGCTAGTCCCGTTCCGTTTGTTCGGTGCTGAGTTCGGTTTTCCGCAAGTCAGCACCGCACAAACGGTCAGGGGTGATCGCGGAAGTAGCGGAGGACGGCGGCGACGCCTTCGTCGAGCTGGGTCCAGGGCTTCCAGCCGAGGTGGATTGCGGCCCGGCCGGGATCGAGCGCCGAGCACTGGAGGTCACCGGGGCGGTCGGCGGCGAACTTGGGCGGATCGGTGACGCCGGCGGCGTCCGCCATCGTCTGGTACAGCTGCAGGTCGGACGTCTGCACGGCGGTGCCGATGTTGCAGAGCAGTCCGCTGCCCTTGTCCGCGGCGCGGACGAACGCGTCGACGACGTCATCGACGTACACGTAGTCCCGCGTCTTCGAGCCGTCGCCGAACACGGTGCACGGCTCACCGTTCAGCAGCCTCGCCGCGAAGATGGCGACGACGCCGGCCTCGCCGTGAGGGTTCTGCCGTGGGCCGTAGATGTTCGCCAACGCCAGCGCGGTGTACTCGAGGTTGTGCAGCTCGCGGTACGCGTACAGGTAGTCGCCCACCGTCTTCTTCGCGATGCCGTAGGGAGAGAGGGGACGCTGCGGCTGCGACTCCTTGAGCGGGAGCTCGGCCGTGTCGGCCCGCCCGTAGATGGTCCCACCGCTCGATGCGAACACGACCTTGCGGCTGCCGGCCGCCCGCGCTCCCTCGAGCACGTTGAGGCTCCCGATGATGTTGACCTCGGCGTCGAACGTGGGGTTGTTGACCGATTCGCGCACGCTCATCTGCGCCGCGAGGTGGAAGACCACATCGGGCTTGCGCCGAGCGATGAGCTCGACGACGGCCGGCTGGCGGATGTCGAGCTGGTGGAACGTGAGGTGGTGCGACCGGTCCGCCCGCGCATCGGCGAGGTTGGCGAGGGAGCCGGACGAGAGGTCGTCGACGACGTCGACCGAGTGGCCCTCGGCCAGCAGCCGGTCGACGAGGGTCGAACCGATGAAACCGGCGCCGCCGGTGACCATTGCGAGCATGGACACTATTTTGTCTCCTCCGCCTCGGGGACTCGTGCGCCGATGAGGATCTCGCCGTCCAGGACGACGGCGCCGTCGCCCAGCACGGTCATCTCGGACACCACCGCACCGACGCCGACCACCGCGCCAGGCCCGACGATCGAATCCAGGACCATCGCGCCCTTGCCCACCGACGACCCGGGCATGAGGGCTGATCCCCTCACGGTCACACCGGCGCCGACGACGACGTCGCGCAGAACGACCGCGTTCTCGACGGTGGCGCCGGGACCGATGCACGCAGAGGGGTCGACCGCCGGCACAGGCGCAGACCGCCGGCCCCCGACGAGGTCGAGCTGGGCCTCGAGATACGTCTCGGGCGTGCCGGCGTCGAGCCAGTAGACGCCGCCGTCGTCCATGGCGAAGAGCGTGCGGTCCTCGACCATCGCGGGAAACGTCTCGCGCTCGATCGACACGCGCCGGCCTTCGGGGATGCGCGCGAGCACCGACTGCTCCAGCACGTACGTGCCCGCGTTGATCAGATCGGTCGGCGCCTCACCGGGTGGCGGCTTCTCGACGAAGGCCAGCACCCGACCGTGGTCATCGGTCGGCACCACGCCGTAGCGCGACGGGTCGTCCACGCGGTGAAGCGTGATCGTCGCCTCGGCGCCGGCGCGGTCGTGGAACGCCAGCAGCGCGCCGATGTCGAGGTCGGTGAGGACGTCACCGTTCACCACCACCACCCGCTCGTCGATCCCCGCCTCGCGCGCGGCGAAGCGGATCGCGCCGGCGGTGTCCAGCGGCTCAGGCTCGACGGCGTAGTGCAGGGCCACCCCCGCGCACCGGCCATCGGGGTAGGCGTCCTGGAAGGCGTCAGGGCGGTAGCCGAGCGAGAGCACGGCGTCGTCGATGCCGTGCGCGGCGAGGTGCTCGAGCACCCACTCGATCATCGGCCGGTCCATGACCGGGAGCATCTGCTTGGGCGTGTGGAGGGTCAGTGGCCGCAGGCGGGTACCGAACCCCCCCACGAGCACGATCGCCCTCACGGACTAGAGGAGGAGCTCGAGCTGCCGGAGGGTGGCGCGCTGGTGGTGGAACCGGTCGGCGCGGTGGTGGTTGAGCCGTCGCTCGCCGCTGGCGCCGTCGTGGTCGAGCTGTCCACGGTGACGGCGGCGGTCGTGGAGGTCGGCACCTGGCTGTTGTCCACGTCGCCGAGGGTGTCGAGGCGGGACGAGATCGTCTTCTCGATGGGGATCTGCTGACCCGCAGGCAGGAAGGCGATCGTGTACGCCTGGCGGTTCTGCAAGCGGATGTTGCGGAACCCGCTCGTGAAGACAGCGTTGGGCCGGGCGCCGTTGGCGGCGTCGGTCGCGCTCGACCACTGGGCGATCTCGACGATGCCGTCCTTGCCGCCCTGGCACTTGGTGACCCCCTCCTCGAACACCTGGCCGTTGGGCAGGGTGAGCTTGGTGTCGGAGATCTGGAGGGCGACCTGGTCGAAGAACACGCCGAGGGTGGCGTTGCGCCCCGCGGCTGCGCTCACGAACGGGTGGATGTGGATCACGCCGTCCTGGTGGGTGTGGATCCCGAGCGCGTCGGTCGTCGCGTCGGCCAGCGGGGCTTGGAACTGTCCGGTCACGTCACCGGGCGCAGCGACCGTGGTGGACGGTCCGCCC
>JBEEGB010000423.1:0-6444 GCA_041166585.1 Acidimicrobiaceae bacterium | reverse complement strand
CGCTTGAACGTGAGCTTGCGCTCGCGGTTCATCACCTTCATCTCACGACGGCCCATCAACGGCGCGTTGCCCGCGCTGCTGCGGATGCCGGCCGCGGCGACGGCGCACGGGATGCAGAACGGCGGCTTCTTCGGTCCGAACGAGTACACGAGGCACTCGGCGCAGTACTCGTGCCCGCACTTGCCGCACCGGTCCTCGGATTCCTCGAAGATGTGCTTCTCGCAGCGCTTCTCCATCGTGCGTCTCCCAGAGATCTCGCTTTGCCAGGATTGATTCCGTTGTTGCATCGTCACCTGCTCGGCCAAACTTGAAGCCCGACCCCCAGAATGCGGAAGTGCCCCTTTTGATCCCTGACGTCCTGGCTGCTCGCTACGCATCGCCACCGCTCGTCGAGCTGTGGTCAGCCGAGCACAAGGTCGTCCTCGAGCGCAGGCTGTGGCTGGCGGTGCTCCGGGCCCAGCGCGACCTAGGGGTGGCCGTTCCCGACGGCGTGATCGAGGCCTACGAGGCGGTGGTGGATCGCGTCGACCTGGCGTCGATCGAGGCCCGCGAGCGCGTGACCCGCCACGACGTCAAGGCCCGCATCGAGGAGTTCGTGGCGCTCGCCGGCCACGAGCACATCCACAAGGGGATGACGTCGAGGGACCTCACCGAGAACGTCGAGCAGCTGCAGGTGAAGGCCTCGCTCGAGCTGGTGCGCGACCGGATGGTCGCGGCGCTCACCCGGCTGGCTCGGCTGGCCACCGAGCACGCCGAGGTCGTGATGGCGGGGCGATCGCACAACGTGGCGGCGCAGGCCACCACGCTCGGCAAGCGCTTCGCATCGGCCGGCGAGGAGCTGCTCGTGGCCCTCGAGCGAGTCGAGGAGCTGCTGGCGCGCTACCCGCTCCGCGGGATCAAGGGACCGATGGGCACGTCCCAGGACCAGCTCGATCTGCTCGACGGCGATCCGGACCGCCTGCAGGCACTCGAGGCCGCGGTCGCCCGCCACCTCGGCTTCGCCCGGGTGCTGGGCTCCGTCGGCCAGGTGTACCCCCGGTCGCTCGACCTCGACGTCGTCGCCGCGCTCGTGCAAGCCGCAGCCGGCCCCTCATCGTTGGCGCTCACGATCCGCCTCATGGCCGGCCACGAGCTGGTGACCGAGGGCTTCCGCGCCGGCCAGGTCGGGTCGTCGGCCATGCCCCACAAGATGAACACGCGGTCCTGCGAGCGGGTCAACGGGTTGATGAACGTGCTCCGCGGCCACCTCACCATGGTGTCGAGCATCGCCGGCGACCAGTGGAACGAGGGTGACGTGTCGTGCTCGGTGGTCCGCAGGGTGGCGCTCCCCGGCGCGTTCTTCGCCGCCGACGGGCTGTTCCAGACGTTCCTCACGGTGCTCGACGAGCTCGGTGCGTACCCGGCCGTGATCGAGCGGGAGCTGCGCCGCTACCTGCCCTTCCTCGCCACCACCAAGGTGCTGATGGCTGCCGTGAAGGCCGGCGTCGGTCGCGAGCTCGCCCACGAGGTGATCGGTCAGCACGCCGTGGCCGTCGCGCTGGAGATGCGGGAGAAGGGGAGCGAGGGCAACGACCTGCTCGACCGGCTCGCCGCCGATCCCAGGCTGAAGCTCACCGCCGCCGACCTGGCTGTTGTCGTCGCCGAGCCGCTCTCGTTCACCGGTGCGGCGGCCGCGCAGGTGAGCGCCTTCGTCGCCCGGGCGGCAGAGGTTGCTGTCCGCCACCCCGAAGCCGCGACCTACGACCCCGAGGAGATCCTGTGAAGGTCGACCTGCCCTACGTGTACTCAGGCAAGGTCCGCGACATCTACGACGCCGGTGATGACCGGCTGCTCATGGTGACGTCGGACCGCCTGTCCGCCTTCGACGTGGTGATGGCCGAGCCCATCCCCGGCAAGGGCCGCGTGCTCACCGCCATGACCGACTTCTGGCTGTCCCACCTGTCCGACGTCGCCGGAAGCCACCTGCTCTCGACCGACCTCGCCGACGTGCCGGCCGCGGCCCGCACGCCCGAGCTCGCCGGCCGCGTGATGCTGTGCCGCCGCGCCGAGATGCTGCCGGTCGAGTGCATCGTCCGGGGCTACCTCTCGGGCTCCGCGTGGAAGGAGTACCAGCGCTCCGGCACCATGAACGGCACCGCGCTGCCCGTTGGTCTGCAGGAGTCCGAGCAGCTCCCGGAGCCCGTGTTCACCCCGTCGACCAAGGCGGCCATCGGCGACCACGACGAGAACATCACCTACGACGAGGCGGCCGCCATCCTCGGCGACCCGGTGGCGGAGAGGGCCCGCGCCATCAGCCTCGAGCTCTACCGGCGCGCCGCGGCCTGGGCGGGGGAGCGCGGCATCATCATCGCCGACACCAAGTTCGAGCTGGGGTTCATCGACGGCGAGCTGGTGGTGTGCGACGAGGTGCTGACGCCTGACTCGTCGCGGTTCTGGCCTGCAGACGAGTGGAAGCTCGGCGTGACGCCCCCGAGCTTCGACAAGCAGCCCGTGCGCGACTACCTCGACGGGCTCGACTGGGACAAGGCCCCGCCGCCGCCCCCGTTGCCGGCTGAGGTGGTCGACGCCAGCGCCCACCGGTACCGCGAGGCCTACGAGCGCATCACCGGCCGGTCGTTCGCCGACTGGCCCGGCGAACCCTGAGCCAGGACGGTTCCACCACCCGCTTCGACTGGGGACCTGAGGGGCTGGCGGCGCTCGCTCCCTTCGCTGACGTGGTCGTCATCGTGGACGTGTTGCGCTTCACCACCGCGGTCACGGTCGCGGTCGAGCGCGGCGCGGTCGTGCTGCCGTACCGCTGGCGGGACGACGGTGCCGCCGCCTACGCGGTGGCGAACCGCGCCGAGCTGGCGGGGATGCGCGACGCCGGAGGCTGGTCGCTGTCACCGACCGACCTGCAGCGGATCCCGCCGGGCACGCGGTTGGTGCTGCCGTCACCGAACGGGTCGGCGCTCAGCTTCGCCGCCCGGGAGCAGGGTGCGCGCACGGTGCTCGCAGGATGCCTGCGCAACGGCACCGCTGTCGGCCGCGCCGCGCGGGCGGAAGCCGGGCCTGACGGCGTCGTGGCCGTGATCGCTGCCGGTGAGCAGTGGAGGAGCAGCGGTGTGCGGCGTGCCTCGGAGGATCTGTTCGGGGCCGGCGCGGTGATCGCGGCGGCGGGAGGGGAGCCGTCGGCCGAGGCCAGGACCGCGCGCGACGGGTGCACCGCGTGGGACGGCGATCTGGCGGCGACGGAGTCCGGCCGCGAGCTCCTCGGGTGGGGATGGGGCGACGACGTCGCGGTCGCCGCGGCTGTCGACGCCAGCACCACCGTGCCCATCCTCCGCGCCGATGCATTCATCGCGTTGACCCGGTCCCCGTAGAGTGAGGGCAATGACGACGTTCTCGGTCGTGGTCGAGGTGCAGCTGCGCGAGGGCGTCGCCGACCCCCAAGGCGCCACCATCGAACGTTCGCTGCCCACGCTCGGCTTCGACGGTGTGAGCGGTGTCCGCGTCGGCAAGTGCATCCGCTTCACCATCGACTCGGCCGACGAGTCCGCCGCCCGGGCCGAGGTGGACGACCTCTGCCGGCGGTTCCTCGCCAACCCGGTCATCGAGGACGCCGACGTCCGCATCGAACAAGCGGTGCAGGCATGAGCGCTTCGGTCGGGGTGCTGCTCTTCCCCGGGTCGAACTGCGAGCAGGACGCGATGGAGGCGGTGCGCGACCTGGGTGGTGATGCCAGGCTCCTGTGGCACGGCGACGCCAGCCTCGGCGCCGTCGACGCGGTGATCGTGCCCGGTGGCTTCGCCCATGGCGACTACCTCCGTCCCGGCGCCATCGCCCGCTTCTCTCCGATCATGGCTGCGGTCGCCGACTTCGCCGCCGCCGGCGGCCCGGTGGTTGGCATCTGCAACGGGTTCCAAGTCCTCACCGAAGCCGGACTCCTGCCCGGTGCTCTCCAGAAGAACCGGGGACTGAAATTCCTGTGCACGACCGTGTCGGTCAGGGTGGAATCAACTCGCTCGGTGCTCACGTCCGACTCGGAAGAGGGCGCGATCCTTCGCATCCCGATCAACCATTTCGAAGGGAATTACACGTGCTCTCAGAGCACGTTGGACGAGCTCCGGGCCGAAGATCGGATCGTGTTGCGCTACCTGGACAACCCGAATGGATCGGTCGACGACATCGCCGGCATCTGCAACGACCGCCGCAACGTCGTCGGCCTCATGCCTCACCCGGAGCGGGCGTGCCATGCGCTGCTCGGATCCACCGACGGCCGGTCGCTGCTCCAGTCGCTGTTGGTGTCGGCCGGGGCCAGCACGACCGTCGGCTCAGCCTGAACCCCTGCTGATCCCGGCCTTCTTGAGCACGGCGGCGGGGACCCCGGTGTCCCGCCACACCTGGTAGGTGATGCCCTGGCGCTGGCCGTACTTGCTGGCAACCGCGGCGAAGTCACGCTCGAGCGAGGTGAGATCGATCGCCACGCTCCCGGCCTCGAGCTCGCGCTCGAGGTTGACCCGCTCTTGGCGCAGCTTCAGCTCGGTGAGCTTGTCGGCGTCGGCGAGGGCAGCATCGATCGCCTCGAGGCGCTTCTTGATCGAATCCGGCGTCCGCTTGCGTCCCCGCTTCGGCTTGGTGGCCTCGAGTGCTTCGAGATAGTTGCGGACCGCTCGGCCTTGGCTTCGCCCTTCGGCGAGCGCCGCCTTGTGCTGATCGGACATGGAACGCGAGCCTTTTGGGGGAGCCATAGAGCCAAAGACAAACACTCCATTGATGGAAATGCAAGAACCGTCCCTCACTCTTCACGGGCTCCGGTAAGTTGATCGGCACCATGCCGGATGAGCCCGTCCATCGAGCGCTGGGGCTCACCGATGACGAGCACGCCACCATCGTGCGGATCCTCGGCCGGGCACCGAACCACCTCGAGCTGGCGATGTACTCGGTCATGTGGTCGGAGCACTGCTCCTACAAGTCGTCGCGGATCCACCTCCGGCGGCTGCCGAGCGAGGCGCAGCACGTGCTCGTCGGGCCCGGCGAGGGTGCCGGGGTCGTCGACGTCGGTGACGGCATCGCCGCCGCCATCCGCATCGAGAGCCACAACCACCCCTCGGCCATCGAGCCCAACCAGGGAGCCGCGAACGGTGTCGGCGGCATCCTGCGCGACATCTTCTCGATGGGGGCGCGGCCGATCGCGGTGATGGACCCGCTTCGCTTCGGTCCGCTCGACGAAGCCCGCAGCCGGTGGATCGCGGAAGGGGTCGTGTCCGGCATCTCCGGCTACGGCAACTCCGTCGGCGTGCCCACCGTTGGTGGGGAGACGGTCTTCGACGAGACCTACGCCGAGAACCCGCTGGTGAACGTCCTGTGCCTCGGGGTGCTGCCCACCGATCGGCTCGTGCTCGGCCGTGCGCACGGTGCAGGGAACCTCGCGGTGCTCCTCGGGTCGAGCACGGGGCGCGACGGCATCGGCGGGGTGAGCGTGCTCGCGTCCTCCGGCTTCTCCGACGACGCGGCCGATCAGGCCAAGCGACCGAGCGTGCAGGTGGGCGACCCGTTCGAGGAGAAGCGGCTCATCGAGGCCTGCCTCGCGCTGCTCGACGCCGGGCTCGCGGTCGGTGTGCAGGACCTCGGGGGCGCCGGCATCACGTGCGCGACGAGCGAGACCGCGGCCAAGGGCGGCAGCGGCATGGACGTGTACATCTCTGAGGTGCCCCAGCGCGAGCCCGGGATGGCGCCGTTCGAGGTGATGACCAGCGAGTCCCAGGAGCGGATGCTGGCGATCGTCAACCCCGAGCACCTCGACGAGGTGCTGGCCATC
Source organism: Acidimicrobiaceae bacterium (assembly GCA_041166585.1). GTDB lineage: Bacteria > Actinomycetota > Acidimicrobiia > Acidimicrobiales > JACDCH01 > JBEEGB01. The sequence continues at coordinate 644 of JBEEGB010000423.1, read as the reverse complement.
TGCGCCCGCTGGGACGTCCGGGCATCGGTGATCGGCACGGTCACCGGCACGGGCCGGCTCCGCGTGCTCGACCGCTACGACGGCGAGGTGCTCGCGGACATGCCCGCGAAGTCGCTGGAGGAGGACGCGCCGCTCTACGACCGGCCGCGATCGGCGCCTTCGGACCTCGCAGCACGCGCCGCCCACGGCCCCGACGAGCTGCCTACCCCGACCGTGGCCGACAACGGCAGCGACCTGCTCGCGATGCTCGTCGACGCGTCGTGGATCTTCAGCCAGTACGACCACCAGCTGTTCCTCAACACGATCGTCGGCCCCGGTGGCGACGCCGCTGTGCTCAGGCTGAAGCACCCCACGACCGGGGTCGACACCGGCCGGGCCCTCGCGCTCACGACCGACGGCAACCACCGCTGGTGCGCGGTCGATCCGAAGGTCGGCGCGGCGATGGTGGTGGCCGAGTCCGCGCTGAACCTGGCCTGCGTCGGGGCGCGACCGGTGGCGCTCGTCAACTGCCTCAACTTCGGGAACCCGGAGCACGCCGAGGTGATGTGGCAGCTGTCCTCGGCGATCGACGGGATGGGAGATGCGTGCCGGCAGCTCGGCATCCCCGTGGTCGGCGGCAACGTGAGCCTCTACAACGAGTCGCG
>JBEEGB010000422.1:0-2784 GCA_041166585.1 Acidimicrobiaceae bacterium | reverse complement strand
ACGACGATCGCCTCCGCCACCTCGATGCGATCCGGGTGCCTCGACAACATCGCGGCCAGCCCTGCGACCACGAGCTCGTAGTCGTTCACCGCGGCCACGCGAAGCGGTCGCGGGTTCAGGTCTCGCTCCGTCTCCACTCTCGTTGCGGTTCCCGAGCCGCGCGCGGTCGAAGGTACCTGGCTCCCCATCCGGACGGTCTACCCGGCGCCGACGCCAGACAGGCGTCATCCTTCGACGAATCACCCGTTCGGGTGATGTGGGTGGGAGGGATCGGTCGCCACGCTGACATGGTGACCGACCCGACCGCGTTCCGCCTCGATCGGAGCGCAACCCGAGCCGTGCTGGCCGTCGACGGACCGCTCGACAACCTGAGCAGCCCTCCCTTCGAACAGCTCATCAGCCGCTGCCTCGCGGTTCCCGATCCGGTGAACGAGCTCGTGATCGATCTGACGGACAGCCCCTTCGTGACGGCCGCTGGCTTCCGGACCCTGCTCCGGGAGATGAACCGCGCCACCAAGGCCGGTTGCACGTTCCGGGTGGCGCACGAACGGCCGCTCGTGCGCTCCACGATGAGCGTGCTCGGCCTCGAATCCGTCCTCGGTTGAGGCCCCTCCCGTCTGCGAGGGGCCGTGCTGGGTACTTTTCGTCTCGTGCTGGAACGCGCCGACGCGGTGTCGCTCCCCTTGCGGGGTGATCACGCGGCCGCGCGCGAGGCCCGTCGCTTCGTGCTCGCGCACCTCCCCGACCGGCCCGCGGAGGACGACACCGACCGCGTGCTGCTGTGCGTGAGCGAGCTGGTGTCCAACGCCATCGAGCACGGGCGTGACCCTCGACGGCTCGACCTCCTCGTCACGGGCCGGGACGTGCGGGTCGAGGTCCACGACGGCGACCCTCGTCAGCCGGAGCCGCAGGTGGTGAGCCCGATGTCGCTGCGGGGCCGTGGCCTGCAGATCGTCGAGACCGCAGCCGACCGCTGGGGCGTGACCGCCGACGGCCCCGGCAAGCTCGTCTGGTTCGAGATGGCCGTCGCGGTGGGGCCGTAGCCGCCCCACCGGACGAACTTCGGCGCGAGGCGGTGTGATCACACCGTCTCGCATCCAACATTGCCGGGGTCAGCGCAAGGACCGGGCGAGCATTGTGGCTTTTTGCCAGGTCGGGACGGTTGCCCGGGTCGTGAACACGTCGTAGCCGTTCGCCTCGATCACGTCGAGGATCCGGCTGTAGAGCACGCGTGCGGCACGGATGCATCGGGCCGATGATGGGGGGAGCAGCTCGATGCCTCGATCGGCCGACCGGTAGAGCTGGCGGGCGCGGTCGATCTCGTGGCGCAGGAGGTCGACGAAGGCCGGGGTCACCCGTCGATCGACGAACGCGGACTCGGCTCCGAAGCGACGGATGTCTTCCTGCGGGACGTAGGTGCGTCCGCGGTCGAGGTCCTCGTCGATGTCGCGCAGGAAGTTGGTGAGCTGGAAGGCGTCGCCGAGGTCTCGGGCGGGCGCCAGCGCGTCGGGCGACAGCGGCTCCAGGATGGGCAGCATCATCTCGCCGATCACCGCAGCCGAGCCGTCCATGTAACCCGCGAGGTCGTCATAGGTCTCATACGTGGCGACCGCCAGGTCCATGGCCATCGAGCGCAGGAACCGCGTGAAGCAGTCGGGATCGATGGCGAAGCTGCGCACGGTGTGCACGACGGCCTTGAGCACAGGGTCGGCGGACGAACCGGCTTCGAGGTCTGTGAAGAAGCGCTCACCGAAGGCGGTGAGCTTGTTCTCGCGGATCGCCACCGACGCGTCCCCGAGGTCATCGACGATGTCGTCGGCGTAGCGGCAGAAGCCGTAGAGCGCATGGACGTGGTGGCGCTTGATGCGGGGCAGCGCGTACGTCGACCAGTAGTACGTCGTGCCGTAGCGCTTGTTCAGGGCGCGGCATCGGGCGTAGGACTCCTCGAGCGTCACCGTCATCTCAGCGCGCCTGTGCCAACCGCTCCACGCGCTCTGCTGCCAACCGCCCCGACACCAGCACCATCGGCACCCCCACGCCGGGCACCGTACCGCTGCCGACGAACACGAGCCCCGGCGCCTGGCGGGCGACGTTGGCCGGCCGGAACGGACCTGTTTGCAGGAACGTGTGGGCGAGAGCGAACGGGGTGCCCCGCTCCATCCCTTGCCGCTCCCAGTCGAGCGGGTCGACGAGCTCCTCCACCTCGACGTCGCACGGGTACCCGAGGGCCTCGACCTTGGCCGCGAGCTCAGCCCGCACCCGCGAGCGCTCGCGGGTCCAGTCGACGCGGCCGTCGAGGTTGGGTGTCGGCTCGAGCACGTAGAGGGTCGAGCAGCCATCGGGCGCCATCGAGGGATCGTCCAGCGAGTGCAAGGTGATGAGGATCGAGGGGTCGGGCATCCGGGTGCCGTCGCGGAGGAGGGCGCGGAACGACTCGTCCCACTGGCGTCCGAAGTGGATGTTGTGGTGCGCGGCACCCTCGGGAGGCAGGCCTCGGACACCGGCGTGCCACACCACGCAGCTGGGGGAGTAGCGGCCCTTGCGCGCCACCCGCGGCACAGGCAAACCCGGCACCAACGTGCGGTAGGCGGCGGGGAGATCGGGGTTGCACACCACCGCGTCGGCCTCGATCACCTCACCGCCTTCGAGCCGGACGCCTCTGACCGCGCCGCTCGTCCCATCGGCGAGCAGGATGCGCTCGACCGTCGTGCCGTAGCGGAAGGCGACGCCCGACGTCTCGGCCGCTGCCGCCATGGCGCGCGGCACCGCGTGCATGCCGCCCTC
>JBEEGB010000421.1:0-3073 GCA_041166585.1 Acidimicrobiaceae bacterium | reverse complement strand
ACGCTCCGATGATTTCTGCAACAGCAAGGCGCACCCGAACCGGGATGGCCGACAGAAACGGAGCATGAAGCCCATGATCACGACCACCTATGAGTTCCTCGCCGCCTGGCTGCTCGCCCGCTTCGGTGACGATGAGCGTGGAGCCTCCCTCGTGGAGTACGCCCTGCTCGTCGCGCTGATCGCAGTCGTCTGCATCGTGGCGATCACGTTCCTCGGCACGAGTGCCTCCTCGAAGTTCAACACGGTGGGCTCGTCCATCAACTGAGCCAACCGCTCAGCTGATCAAGCTTTGCGAAGGGCGGGCCTCCGGGCCCGTCCTTCGTCGCTTCGAGGACGGACAGCTCGATGATGATCAGCCGAGCTCGGTGTCGAGGATGGCATCGAGCTTGAGGATCTCTCCCGTTGTCACCATCCCCACGAAGGCCGCTCGATCAAGGATCGGAAGGCGGTCGGTGTCTGCGCCTTCCATGGCCGCGACGGCTCGCGCAAGGGTCCAACCGACGTCGCCGGTGGGCCAGTCGGTTCGCATGATGGAGGCGACGGTGGTGTGGCCCCAGACGTCCCGCGGGAGACGGGCGACATCATCGAGCACCGCCATGCCGCAGTAGACCGCGCCATCGACGACGGGAACCATCCGCAACCTCAGCTCGGTGACGTGATGGTCGAACAGCTCCAAGACCGACGCGTCCGGAGGGACCGTCGCGGCGTCCCTCCGCAAGGCCGACGAGACGGGCAGCGCGAGACGGCGCTCGAGCAGACCGGTGCGGGTGTCCTGCTGGTAGATCGAAGCCGATGCCTTGCCCACGAGCAGCTGGCTCGAGGCCGCCGCGATGAGACCAGGCACCACGAAGCCAGGACGCCCGGTCGATTCGGCAACGAACACGACCGCGGCCAACGGCACTCGGTACCCAGCGCCCAGGAAGGCCGCCACCCCCAGAAGGGGGAACAAGGTCGTGTCGGATGCACCGACCACGGCACCCGTCGCCGCACCGAGCAACGCCCCCTGGGTCACGAGTGGCACGAACAACCCGCCCACCCCTCCCCCGGCCACCGCAAGGATCGTCGCCATCGCGCGGAGCGCGAACACCCCGAGGATGGCACCCACCGCGTGCCCCGGCTCCAGAGCCCATCCGATGGCCTGGTACCCGGAGCCGATCATGAGCGAGCGGCCAGTGATGCCTCGGCCGGCCGCGAAAAGCCCGGCGAGCACGACGCCGACGGCGGCCACTCGCACGGGCGCCGGGTAGCGGCCGACGACCTCCTTGGCTGCACGCAGGCCTGTCGTGAAGAGGCGAGCCCCTGCGCCGCAAGCCAACCCGAGCAGGGCAGCCCCACCGAGATCACGCAGGTCGAACGGCGGGGCGCCGGCGATCGGGAACAAGGGCTCGGTGCCGTTGATCGCGACGAAGACGACGTAGCTCGCCGCCGCCGCGAACATCGCGGGAAGCAGCATCCTGCGGGCGAGGTCTTGGCGGTAGGGGACCTCGAGGGCGAACACCACTCCGGTCGCAGGAGCCTTGAAGATCGCGGCCACGCCGGCAGCCGCGCCACACACGAGCAGCACCTTGCTGTCGGCGCGCGAGAAGAAGCGACTGAACCGATGCTGCAACCACGAGCCCACCGCCGCGCCGAGGTAGATCGCAGGACCCTCGAACCCCATCGCCGCGCCTGAGCCAAGCGTCGCCGCGCTCGCGGCCAGGCGGCCGGGTACCGGCCGCACATCCAGGCGGTGCTCGGGGTCATGAAAGTCCTTGATGTACTCGTCGGCCGTCGACGGTGACGCGCCGCGCGCCGGCCAACGCAACAACACCGCCGCGACGGCCAACCCGATCGCGGGCCCCACCGCCTGCACCCAGAGCGGCGCCTCGAGCAGGCGATCGAAGAGCTGCCCGTGGACCAGCCGGTCGAAGCCGGCGACGCCGAGCCCGGTCAGGGCACCGGTGAGCACGGCCAGCAACCCGACCTGCCGCGCTCGGTGTCCGATCGCGCGCAGCTCGACGGATCCTTTCACACCTGCGTCCTGCGCCGGCTGCGGCGGTTGCCGCGCTGAGCGAGCATGATCACCACTATGTACGAACAGATCGACTATGAGGTCACGGACCCCGTCGCCGTCATCACCCTCAACCGGCCCGAGGCGTTGAACGCCTGGACCACGCAGATGGGGGCCGAGGTGCGCCACGCCGTGGGCCAAGCCGAGAAGGATCCGGCGGCCGTCGGCATCGTGATCACGGGAGCGGGACGCGGCTTCTGTGCAGGCGCCGACCTCAACGTGCTCGCCGGGATCGGCGAAGGCGCGGGGATGGGCCCGGCCGACGCGGCGCTCGCCGCGGATCCGGGAGATCCCAGCTGGGGTGACGACCTGCGCGGTGAGTACACGTACCTGCTGTCCGTCCCGAAGCCGATCATCGCCGCGATCAACGGTCCGGTGGCGGGCATGGGCGTACCCATCTCGCTCTGCTGCGACCTGCGCTTCATGGCCAACGAAGCCGTGCTGACGACGTCGTTCTCGCAGCGGGGCCTGGTGGCGGAGTGGGGAGTCAGCTGGCTGCTGCCACGCCTCGTCGGCTCCGCGGTCGCGCTCGACCTGCTGTTCTCGGCTCGCAAGATCGACGGGGTCGAGGCCGAGCGGTTGGGCGTCGTCAACCGAGCCGTGCCGGCGGCCGAGGTGCTCGATGTCGCGAAGCAGTACATCATCGACCTCGCCGAGCGCTGCTCGCCGACGTCACTCGCCATCATGAAGCGGCAGGTGTACCAGCAGCTCCACGCCGGCCTCGGCGTGGCCGAGCGCGAGGCGCAGGCGCTGATGGTCGAGAGCTTCAGCCGGCCTGACTTCAACGAAGGCGTGCACTCCTACTTGCAGAGGCGCAGACCCGACTTCAAGCGGATCTGATCGCGGAGCGGCGCTAGTCGCTGGAGGGAAGCGGCTTCGCGTCCTTGAGCGGCAACGGCTCGCCCGCGACCGACAGCGAGCCCGCTCCGGCCTTGGTGGCCAAGATCTCGAGGCCAGAAGCGACGTGCGCATAGCGCTTCCCGACCGGTGTGCCGGCGCTGTGGTCCGCATCGAGCGACAGAC
>JBEEGB010000420.1:0-3466 GCA_041166585.1 Acidimicrobiaceae bacterium | reverse complement strand
CATCGGAAGCCGCGACAGCCGCTTGATGACGCGTTTGCACCACCGAGGTAGCAAGGTCGCGTGTCGGGCGGTCGTCGTGGGCTCAGCGAGCGCCGAGCAGCAGATGCTCCTCGTCGGTTAGGGCTTGGTACTGCGCGTTCTCGATGGTCGACCAGTCGCGCACGCCCCGGGCGACGAACAGCCTTTCGATCTGCCAACGCACGAAGTCCAGCCGCACTGCTCGGCTTCCGTTCGTCGTGGTTGCTGCCATGCGCAGAGTGTTGCCCATTTGATCCCGATGAACCCGGGTCGTCCGGATCAAACCACGCGCCCGAAGGTCCTGAAACGGACGCCAACGCCTTCGTGAGCCGACGCGACTGGGAGGCGTTCAACACCATGCGTGTCTTCTCAACTCACTGAGCAGGAGTCCGCGGTCTGGCGGCGAATCCTGGACTCCAGACGCCCCCTCGCGACCAGCACCACCAACTGAGCTGTGAGGGGGCGCCAACGCGTCACAGCATCGGCGAGTCGGAACGGCGAAGGGGCGGACATGACAAGGATCGTCAGGGCGCACGGCCGCGTGGAGCGCGCGGGCGTGCCGATCGGTGAGGTGTTCGCGATCCTCACCATCATCGACGCGTACGCAGGCGACGCCGGCGAGTGGCGCGGCACCCTCACGGGCGGGCTCGACTGGAACGACCTCAGGCTGGGCGAGGAGCTGACCCTGTCCCTGGACGGCCACGGCGCCGGGCGCTTCGTGGTCGGCGAACCAGTGCTCAAGGACATCGGTGTCTACATCCACGGCGCCGGCGACGCGCCCGCTTAGCGGTACGTGGCCCGCACCGTGCTCAGCTTCGTCCGGCCGTGCACCGGGCGCTCGTGGTCGTCGTAGACCTCCACATCGAAGCCGGGGTACGCCGTGTTGAAGCGCGCTTCCTTCCACTCGGCGACGGTCATCGTCGAGCGCGCGGCTCGGACGAACGGGTACGACGGCACGTCCTGGCGGTCGCCTCGAACGTTGCGGCCCTTGGTCCGTGCCGGACCCTGGTAGTGGAATCGCACCACGAAGCCCTCGAGCGCGGCGATCCGGCGTTCCGTGAAGTCCACCGTCGCCATGTGCTGCCTCCCCGCCCGGCGAGCTACTGGGTCTTGATCGTGGCCAGCTGGCGCTGCCTCCACGTCCCGAGAAGGAGGAGCACGCCAGCGAGGATGAGACCCAGGCCGACGTACACCAGGGGTGTCGACAACGACCCCGTGCGCGCGAGGCTCGGCGCACTGGCGGGGGGGACGGGTGGTGGCACCTGTGCCACGGCAGCGACCTCCTCGCGCGCCGACGCCTCGGGCGCCGCGCTGGTCGTCGTGGGTGAGACGACGGCGGGTGCGGTCGTGGTCGTGGTCGCGGCGGTCACGCTGGTGGACGCCGTCGCGCACTCCGTGGTCTCGAACGTCTCCGTGGCGATGAGGTTCGGCACCGGCTTGTCGTACTGGTGGTCGGCGTCGACCTGCGCGAGCGCCGGCCCCTTCACCGCATCGGCCTGGATCACCGCGCACGGTGGGAGGCGAGCGGTCAGGGTCGCGATGTTCGTCGCGGGCGACGACGCCGCGGAGAGCTTCTGCGGGAAGGTCTGCTCGAACGGCGTCCCCAGCGGCACGCCCTTCGGGTACACGTGGATCGCCAACGTCACCCCATCACAGATCGGGTCACCGAGGACGCGCGCGATCTCGTGTGTGGCGTTGTGGCTCAAGGCGATGTCGCCCTTCTGCACGTCGGCGACCGGAACGCACGTTGGCGCCGGGGTTTGAGCCGACGCCGGCACCGCGACCAACCCCACCCCGAAAACGATCATCAACCCAGCGAGAACCTTCATCTTCCTCTCCCTCCCCGACGCCTCGGGCGGCAGCCTTGGATGCGGCCCCTGTACCCGTTCGCGTCGTTCGTGACACCGAAAACGCTGATCAGGGGATTGACGCGAGCGCGCTATCAGCGACCGGGCTCGCGATCCGATGGACAGGAGATGCGCCTCGTCGCTGTCTTCTCGCTGATTCCGTCGCTGGCCCTCGTCGCAACCTGCTCATTGGCTGTCCGCGTCCGTCGCCAACGCAGGAGGGCCAGCGACGCCGCGGCGGCGCTGCTCGAGCCGGACTGGGTGCAGTACATCCGCGACTTCTGAGGTCGGACCAGCGCGTTCAGACGGGCGGATGGCCGGCGCCGATGATGTAGACGCCGTCGTCTCCCATCACCCGTTGCTCGACGAGGAACCGGCCAGCGCCTCCGCCCTCGATGCGCAGGGTCAGCTCTTCGCCGTAGGTCAGGGCATCCCAGTTGAACGCGCCGGTGAGGGTCCCGCGCCATGCGCTCCTCTCGCCGCCTTGCGCGTCGATGATGACGAGCTTCGCGGCCACGGTGCCGAGCGATGTGCCGGCTCGCTCGACGTGCCCGCGCGTTCGAACCACGCGCGTCACGCGTCCATGGTCGCACGACCAGACGCCAACCCTCCCTGCGGGACGATCACCCGAAGGGGTGATTCCGTGACGACATCGCCGGGATGTCCGAGGTCATCACGATCGACGATATTTGACCGCGGAGAGCTCGTAGAAGATTCGAAGGATGAGCGCGGCGCCGAGCGCCCCGGTCCACAACCGGTGACCTGGATCGATCAGGAACAGCGCGGCGAGCAGTCCGAGCACGACGGTGGATGCGGTCCGGACTCGACGGAGATGGCTGGCGCGGGCTCCTCGGCCGCGGGCTGACCCGGTGACGACTGGGATCAGCGGTGCGGCCCCGTCGGCCTTGGCGAGGGCGCGCAGCGCGGCTGCATACGGCCGCTCGGTGCGCCGGTGGTTCCACGCGAAGAACGCCCCGGCGGCGCCGAGCATCCCGGCGAGCGCGGCGACGATGGACCAGGGCACGCCGTAAGGGTCGCACGCGCCACGGCTCCGCAGGGCGTGAACTGGGTACGCAGCCACCCGTGAAGGGTGCGCTCCCTGACGTCGTCGCCCGGCGAACCGATCCCGACACCCGCTACGGGCTGAGGGTGACCCTCCTCGTCGTGGCCTTCGTCCTGGTGACCGTCCCCTTCGCCACCCTGCTGCTCGACGTGCTCGGGAAGGGCCCGTTGACCCGTGTCGACGAGTCGGTCGCCAACTGGATGAACGGCTGGGTGCACGGCCAGCCCTGGCTGGTTCGGACGCTCGAGATCATCAGCTGGTTCGGGAAGCCCCCCTGGCTGGCGGCGATGGTGACGGTCGGCGCGCTCTACGTGTTCTGGCGAGGACGCCGACGACTTGCCGTGTACCTCGTCGTGACCGTCGTCGGCGGCGGGCTGGTGGACACCGCCGTGAAGCTGGCGGTCGACCGGCCCCGTCCCCACGTCGACCACCCGATCGACACCGCGTTCGGGACGAGCTTCCCGTCCGGTCACGCGATGTCAGCGACGATCACCTACGGCGCGCTCGTCCTCGTCTTCCTTCCGGTGCTCGGTCCCCG
>JBEEGB010000419.1:0-3452 GCA_041166585.1 Acidimicrobiaceae bacterium | reverse complement strand
GCGTTCATCGGTCCCCGGTCCGTGTTCGCCGACGGTGACCCGTTCCTCGCCGGCGGAGGAGCGGTCGACCTTGTCGACCTCGATGAGGTGGTGTGGACCGACCCACCCGAGCGGGAGGAGGCCGGTTCGCCGAACGTGGTGGGCGCGGTTGGCCTGCACGCCGCGCTCGACGAGCTCGAACGGATCGGGTGGGACGCCATCGTCGCCCACGAGCACGCCATCGCCGCTCGGCTGCGTGAAGGGCTCAATGCGATCGACGGCGTCCGCCTGCTCGGCCCCCAGGTCGACTCGGGCATCGACACCTTGGCCCTCGCGTCGTTCGACGTGCGCGATCTCCCGCACGCGCTCGTCGCCGCCCGGTTGTCCGCTGAGTTCGGGATCGCCACGCGCCACGGGTGCTTCTGCGCCCACCCCTATCTGCTGCGGCTGCTCGACCTGTCCGACGAGGAGGTGGCCACCTACCGCGCCGACGTCCTCCGCGGCGATCGTCGCAGCATCCCCGGCGCAGTCAGGGCTTCCGCCGGCATCAACACCACCGCGGCGGACGTCGACCGGCTGTTGAGCGCGGTGACGTACATCGCGGAGGGCTCGCCACCGCCGGTCGCCTACGAGCAGGACGACAACACCGGGGACTGGTGGCCCACGGGCGACATTCCCGGCTGGTCCCGCGGCGACCGCGCCCTCGGCGCCAGCTGCGCCCGCGGCTGAAGGAACCCCCAGCCCGTTCTGGCGGTGCTGACTACGGAACTTCCGAAGTCAGCACCGCACAAACGACATCGGTGGTGGCGTCCATCGGGGCGAACCTATAGAAATCGCCGGACATGGGACGCGTCGTTGTCGTGGGGAGCCTGAACTCCGACCACACCGTGAGGGTGAAGCGGCATCCGGACATCGGTCAGACCGTGATCGGCCTCAGCTACGCGCGCGCCCTCGGCGGGAAGGGCTTCAACCAGGCGGTGACGGCCGCCCGTCAGGGAGCCGACGTCGTGATGGTGGGTTGTGTGGGCGACGACAGCGATGGTGGCGACCTCGTGCGAGCGCTCGCCGAAGCGGGGGCGGACGTGGGGTACGTCCGCCGTCACGCGGAGCTGCCGACCGGCCGGGCTCACATCACGGTGGATGGTGCAGGCCGCAACTCGATCGTCGTCGTGCCCGGCGCCAACGCCGGCGTGTCGTTTCCGTCCGCGGCGCTCGAGGGGGCATCGGTCCTCTTGGCCCAGCTCGAGGTGCCGCTCGACGTGGTGGCCGCCGCCCTGTTCGTCGCCCGCAATGCAGGGGTCACCACCGTGCTGAACCCGGCGCCCGCGCAACCGCTCTCCGATCGCCTGCTGTCGATGGTCGACTACCTCATGCCGAACGAGACCGAGGCGCAGCTGCTGGGCGAGGTGGCGTACACCGGCACCGCCATCGTGACCCAGGGCGAACGGGGATCGCTCCTGATGCGGCCCGGCCAACCGGACGTCCGCATCGACGCGCTGCACGTCGAGGCAGTCGACACGACCGCGGCCGGCGACGCGTTCTGCGGTTGCTTCGCGGCCGCGCTCGCGTCCGGGCTACCGCTCGAGGAAGGGCTGCGCCGCGCCAACGCAGCTGGCGCTCACGCGGTGACCGTCCACGGCGCGCTGCCGTCCTTGCCGACGGCGCGCGACGTCAGCTCGTTGCTGGGATAGGCCAGACGGCGCGCTCTGCGTCGCGAGGGGCGTCGTGGACGGTGCGCGTGACGCCGAGCTCCATCACGTTGCGGGACGTTGGCGTGTACGCGGGCCAATCCGGCAGCTCGTCGTGGTGCGGCGAGCCGTTGGTGGCCATCGCCGTCCAGGCCCGGCTGGTCACATGGGACAGCTCGCGCGCCCGGTCGTCGACACCGCCGAGCAGGAACTCGACGCCACGCCGATCGACGTTGTCGAACACGAACGGCACATCGATCGCGTGGCAGGCCCCCATGTCACCGCCGAACGCGGTCGAGCGGTAGCTGAACTCGTAGACGAAGGTCGCCGGCTGGTGTGCGCTCTGCGCCTCGGCCAGCCGCGTGCAGGGGACTCGGAACACACGATCCGTCGCCATGGCGCACCACAGGTCATCGGCGGACTGGTCCGGACGTCCGGCCCGGTACGTCGCGATCAGCTCGTCGGCCAGCTCCGCGCCGACGGCCCGCTTGACCCGGCGCCGCAACCCGTCGTCGTCCATGCGTCCGTTCGCCCGAGCCATCACATGGAACAGGTTCCACTCGTCCGACGTCGTGCCCGTGAGCAAGCTCACACCGGCCGCCGAACCGCGACGGATCGCATTCAACGGGGGCTCCGGCAGAACGGTGCCGTCGACGACGGGAGCGAACGGCAGGAAGTGCTCTCCCTCCTTCGCCAGCTTCGTGCTCAGCGACTGCTGGGCGTCGAGCAACGCCTGCATGGGCAGCGTGAGCAGCTCGCCGGCCGTCGCGGCCGTGAGTCCGGTCTCGGCGACGAAGCGCTCGGCGATCGTCGCCGCGGCGTCGGGCGCGAGCACCACCTCGGCCGCCCCGCTCTGCGCGATCGCGGATCGGAACAACCCCGCGGCGTCCGGGGTGCCCAACAGCGTCGCAACGCTCATGCCGCCCGCCGACTCGCCGAACACCGTGACCTTGCTGGGGTCCCCGCCGAAGCCGGCGATGTTGTCCCGCACCCAGTGCAGCGCGGCGATCTGGTCGCGTATGCCGTTGTTGCCAGAACCGGCGAAGTCGGGGCCGAGCAACGGCTCGACGTCGAGGAACCCGAACGAACCCAACCGGTAGTTGATGGTGACGACCACGACCTCGCCCTGGCGAGCGAGCCGGCTTCCGCTGTACCACGGGATCGACCCGGCACCGGCGGTGAAGCCCCCACCGTGGATCCACACCAGGACCGGCCGCGCCGCGTCGTCGAGTGCCGGCGTGAACACGTTGAGCGACAGGCAGTCCTCGGAGGTGGGCGCGGAGCCGGCCCCGAGCATCGTCTCGAGCGGCGACGGGTTCTGCGGAGCGATCGGCCCGAAGGCCGCGCACTCCCGCACGTCCGCCCACTCGGGGACGGCCTCGGGCGCGCCGAACCGGGTCGCGGTCGCGTACGGGACGCCTCGAAGCTGGATCACGCCGTCGCGCTCGATGCCTTGGACCTTGCCCGCTGTGGTGGATGCGATCACGGGTCAGAAGGTACCAATCGCCAGTAGGTTCCAACGGTGGCTCTCGTCTTCGACCCTGAGCGGTGGGAGGCAGACGTGGTCGCGGCGGACGGCGCGACCGTGCACGTCCGGACCATCCGCCCCGACGATGCCGAACGGCTGGTGGCATTCCACGCCCGCCAGTCGGCTGAGTCGATCTACTTCCGCTACTTCAGCCCTCACCCACGGCTCTCGCCGGCCGAGGTCGCCCACCTGACCGAGGTGAACTTCCGCGATCGGATGGCGTTCGTGGCGCTGGTCGACGACGAGCTCGTCGGCAC
>JBEEGB010000418.1:0-2873 GCA_041166585.1 Acidimicrobiaceae bacterium | reverse complement strand
CGTGAGGCCTCCGTGCACGAACGTCGGAGCGCCCGAGTAGGTGGTGTCGAGCGTGAACTCGGCGACGACCATGCCGGCCTCGTCGTCGTGTTCGAACGGGATGCGCAACCCGCCCTCGTTGCGACGCTCGCACACGAAGCAGTTGGAGTCGAAGCCCCAGTTCTCGTTGAGCAGCCGGTGGCGAGCCATGCGCCAGTTTCGCGCTAGCTGCCGGTGCTGCCGAAGCCGCCGAGGCCGCGCTCGGACGGGGGCAGCTCGTCGACCACGACGAAGTCGCACGCCTCGACGCGCTGGATCACGAGCTGGGCGATGCGGTCGCCGCGGGTCACCTCGTACTCCTCGGTCGGGTCGGTGTTCACCAGCAGCACGCGCAGCTCGTCTCGGTAGCCGGAGTCGATCAGTCCCGGAGTGTTCAGGCACGTGATGCCGTGTCGAAGCGCGAGCCCGCTGCGGGGCTGCACGAAGCCGGCGAAGCCCTCGGGGATGGCGAGCGCGACACCTGTCGGCACCATCGCGCGGCCACCCCCGGCCGCGAGGCGCGCCCCTTCGCGCGCGACGAGGTCGGCCCCGGCGTCACCGAGACGGGCGTAGGACGGGAGGGCCAGATCGGGGTCGAGCTGCACAACGGAGATCTCGAGCATCCCGGCGACTCTACGATCGGTCCTCGTGCTCGTCTGGATGGACCTCGAGATGACCGGTCTCGAACCGGCCCGCCACGTGATCGTCGAGATCGCGACGATCATCACCGACGATGAGCTCGAGGTGGTGGCCGAAGGCCCAGACCTCATCGTGCACCAACCGGAAGAGGCGCTGGCGGGCATGGACGACTTCGTCCGCAACATGCACACGTCGAGCGGGCTGCTCGAGGCGATCCGCGAGTCGAAGGTGACGCTCGAGGACGCCGGCAAGGCGACGCTCGAGTTCATCCGCGCCCACGTGCCCGAACCCCGAAGCGTGCCGCTGTGCGGCAACTCGATCGGGACCGACCGGCGCTTCCTCGATGCGCAGCTGCCCGAGATCGAGCAGTACCTGCACTACCGATCGGTGGACGTGTCGACGATCAAGGAGCTCGCGCGGCGGTGGTACCCCGACGTCGTCGCCGCGGCCCCGCCAAAGGTCTCGGCCCACCGCGCGCTCGACGACATCCGCGAGAGCATCGCCGAGCTGCGCTACTACCGCTCGACGGTGTTCAAACCCCCCGCTTGAGGCTCGCGGGCAGGTCTCTGCCCTTCCACGCCACCTTGCGCCGCACGACGGTGAGGAACGCCGATCGCGCGAACACCGCGAGGAAGAAGGCGAGGGGAATCGGGAACAGCAGCGGGGTCAGCGCACCGAAGCGCCCGACCCGACGCAGCATCCACGTCAGCTGCGCGACCACGGCGGCGTAGACCGCGAGCGCGAACCATGGGCCGCCGCCCGGGCCGTCTCCCGTCGCCACGAGCCGGCCGAGCCACCACGCTGCTTGGATCAGCACCGACACCCACGCGACGACGAGGAGGGCCGTCGTGCGACGCGTCGCGTCCGCGCCGGCGGCGAGGTTCTTGCTCCAGCCTTCGACGAGCTGGCGGAGCCCTGCCGGGTACATGCGGAAGCTGAGGGTGCCGCGGCCGCCGAGACAGACGACGGGCAGGCCCGCGGCGCGGTAGCGGCGGGCGAGCGCCACGTCATCGAGCACAGCCGAAGCGACCGAGGCATGCCCGCCGGCGGCGTCGTAGCTCTCACGGGTGGTGACGAGGCACGGTCCGAACGCCCCGGCCGGTGCCCGTCGCCCGCCGAGCGGGGTGAAGGCGTCGGTGCCCATCATGGCGATCACGTTGAACAGCGCGGACAGGCGTTCATAGGGACGAAGCGTCTCGTGGTGAGGCTGCACCGAGAGCAGGCCGTCGGGAGCGGACGTGGCGTGCGACGCGAGGACACGGTCGAGCCCACCGGGCAGCACGGTCACGTCCGCGTCGAGGAACACCAGGACGTCGTTGCTCGAGGCGCCCGCGCCGGTGGCACAAGCCCACGCCTTCCCGGTCCAACCCTCGGGCAGCTCCGGCGCCGGCACCAGCACCGCGCCCGCCGCCTTGGCCACGGCCGCGGTGGCGTCGGTGCTGTGGTCGTCGACGACGACGAGCTGGTCGCCGCGGCGCAGCTGTGGCAGCAACGAGGCGAGGAGGTCGGGAAGCGTCTCCGCCTCGTCGCGAGCCGGCACCACGATCGAGCACGCCGGTCGGGCAACGGTGGGGTCGACCGGCGCTGGACGGGCGATGCGCCACAGCAACCAGCACCCTGCCAGGAGCCTCAGCGCCACCGAGACCGTTTCGAGCCAAGGCACGCGATCTAGTCTGCTCCCCAATGGCACTACGACAGGAAGCAGAGCGCGCGACGACCGAGGTGAGCGAGGTGGCGCCCGGGATCCTCCGGTTGCAGCTGCCGATCGAGATGCCGGGCCTCGGCCACGTCAACTGCTACGCGCTCGAGGACGAGCGCGGCGTCACCGTCGTCGACCCGGGCATGCCGGGACCGAAGTCGTGGAAGTCGCTCATCGACCGGTTCGGTCGCGCCGGCTTCGCGCTGCGCAACGTCCACACGGTCGTCGTCACCCACTCCCACGTCGACCACTTCGGCGCATCGGGTCGGTTGCGGGTCGAGGCCGGGGCCGACGTCGTCACCGCCGACTCGTTCCGCACGTGGTGGGACCCGACCGACGCCGGCGAGCAGGAGCTCGAGGTCGTCGACGGCGAGGAGGACTCACCGGATCGCTTGCCGTGGGATCAGCCGACACCTTGGGGTGGTCCCCACCCGCGCCCTCCGCTCGCGGTGCGCGCCCGCTACAAGCTGATGAAGCCGGTGATGAAGAAGTGGTTCGCCACCCCGAGCCCGAGCAC
>JBEEGB010000417.1:0-3687 GCA_041166585.1 Acidimicrobiaceae bacterium | reverse complement strand
CGAGCATCAGTTGCTGTTGAGCACCGCCTGCGCGGCGGCCAGCCGTGCGATCGGGATCCGGAACGGCGAGCAGGACACATAGTCGAGCCCGGCGTCGTAGAAGAGGGCGATCGACTCAGGGTCGCCTCCGTGCTCGCCGCACACGCCGAGCTTGAGTGACGGCTTCGTCTTACGGCCGCGGTCAGCGCCCATCCTGACGAGCTCGCCGACACCAGACTGATCAATGGTCTCGAACGGATTGCGCTTGAGCAGACCTTGCTCGAGATACGCCGGCATCATCCGCGACTCGATGTCGTCTCGGCTGAATCCGAATGCCATCTGCGTCAGGTCGTTGGTGCCGAAGCTGAAGAAGTCCGACTCCTCCGCGATCTCATCCGCTCGCAGCGCGGCGCGAGGCGTCTCGATCATGGTGCCGATCGTGACGTCGATCTTCTTCTTGGCACCCTTGGTGGCCGCCACGATCGCGTCCTCCACCCAGGTGCGGGCGAGGTGCATCTCCTCACGGGTGACCGTGAGCGGGATCATGATCTCGACCACGGGCTTGCCGCCCTTGGCGACCCGCGCCGCTGCCGCTTCCATCAGCGCGCGCACCTGCATCGCGTAGAGGCCGGGCTTCACCACGCCGAGCCGGACGCCGCGGGTGCCGAGCATGGGGTTGAACTCGTGCCACGACTTGGCCGCCTCGAAGAGCCGCTGCTCCTCCGGGGTGAGGCCGACCGTGGCTTCCTTGACGGCGAGCTCGTCGACGTTCGGGAGGAACTCGTGCAGCGGCGGATCGAGAAGGCGTACCGTGACCGGCAGGCCGTCCATCGCCTCGAGGATCTCCTCGAAGTCCTGCTTCTGCACCTTGCGCAGCGCCTCGAGCGCCGCGGTCTCCTCCTCCGCAGTGGTCGCCAGGATCATGGCGCGCACCACGGGCAGACGATCCTCACCAAGGAACATGTGCTCGGTGCGGCATAGGCCGATGCCCTCGGCCCCGAACTGGAGCGCGTTGGCGGCGTCTGGACCGTTGTCGGCGTTGGCCCTGACCTTCAGCTTGCCCTTGCGAACCTGGTCGGCCCACCCGAGGATCGTGTGGAACTCGGCCGGCGGCTCAGAGGCACTCAGCGCCACGGCTCCGAGGATCACGTTGCCGCTCGTCCCGTCGAGGGAGATCGTGTCTCCCTCCTTCACGATGACGCCGCCCGCGGTGAACTGCTTGCCGCTGATCTTGACCGTCTCGGCGCCGACGACCGCGGGGATGCCCCAGCCGCGGGCGACGACCGCGGCGTGGCTGACAAGCCCGCCCCGGGCGGTGAGTATGCCTTCCGAGACCTGCATGCCGTGGACGTCTTCGGGGCTCGTCTCGCTGCGCACGAGGATGACCTTCTCGCCGCGATCAGACGCGTCGGCCGCGTCGTCAGCGGTGAAGTACACGCGGCCGACCGCGGCACCGGGCGACGCGGCCAGGCCCTTGGCGATGACCTGCATGTCGGTGCCAGCGAACTGCGGGTGGAGCACCTGGTCGAGCTGCTCGGCCGTGACGCGACCGATCGCCTCTTCCTTCGTGATCTTCCAGCCGCCCTTGCCCTTCACGCCGGCGACCATCTCGACCGCCATGCGCAGCGCGGCTGCGCCGGTGCGCTTGCCGACGCGGGTCTGCAGCATCCAGAGCTTGCCCTGCTCGATGGTGAACTCGGTGTCGCACATGTCGCGGTAGTGGTGCTCGAGACGAGCGAAGATGTCGAGCAGCTCCGCGTGGATCGCCGGGAAGTGGCGGGCGAGCGCGTCGAGGTCTTCGGTGTTGCGGATGCCGGCCACGACGTCCTCGCCCTGGGCGTTGATGAGGAAGTCGCCGTAGGGCACGTTCTCGCCGGTGGCCGCGTTGCGGGTGAACCCGACGCCGGTACCGCTGTTGTCGTCGCGGTTGCCGAACACCATCGCCTGCACGTTGACCGCGGTGCCGAGGTCGTGGCTGATGCGCTCACGGTTGCGGTAGGCGATGGCTCGCGCGCCGCTCCAGCTCGAGAACACGGCCTCGATGGCACCCTTGAGCTGGTCCATCGGATCCTGCGGGAAGGGCTTGCCCGTCTCGCGACGAACGACGTCCTTGTACCGCTCGCAGAGCTTGCGAAGCGTCTCGGCGGTGACGTCGGCGTCGGTGGTCGCTCCGTCCCACTCCTTGGCCGTGTCGAGCAGTCGATCGAAGTGCTCGCCTTCCACGCCGAGGACGATCCGGCCGTACATCGCGATGAAGCGCCGATAGGAGTCGTACGCGAAGCGCTCGTCATCGGTCTGCTTCGCGAGGCCCTCGACCGAGTCGTCGTTGAGGCCGAGGTTGAGGACGGTGTCCATCATCCCGGGCATCGAGAACTTCGCACCGGAGCGCACGCTCACGAGCAGCGGGTCAGCGGCGTCGCCGAGGCGGCGGCCCATCGTCTTCTCGAGCGCCCTGAGGTGCTTGAGCAGCTCGGCGTCGAGGCTGGCGGGCCAACCGCTCGCCATGTAGGCCCGGCACGCATCGGTCGTGATGGTGAACCCCGCAGGCACCGGCAGCTCCAGCACGGAGGTCATCTCCGCGAGGTTCGCACCCTTGCCGCCGAGCAGGTCCTTCAGGCTCATGGGCGGCTTCTTGTGCTTGTGATCGAACGCGTAGATGTAGGGCACCGAATTGCTCCCATCGAGTCTCGTGTCGAGCGCGAGCCTACCTGCGCCATGCTGACCACTTGCCCCGCCTCCACCCTTGCCCACTGTGGGCGCTGAGCCGTGGCCCGAGACGGTTGAGAGTCCACAGTGGACACACCCGGATGTTCTGTGGGCGTTCGGCCGTGAACGGCACGGCTCATCGTCCAGAGAACGGCCCGTGCGGTTCCATCAGACCGTGAGCTCGAGGAGCGTCCAGCCGAGCGGCCCGATCTCGAGCTCGAGGTCGAACCGACGGTCTGCGCGCGCGACAACCTCGACGGCGCGGCGCTCGCCCGTCGTGCCAGCGGTGGCCGACACGCCCGCGGGAGCCGAGCCGACGATCGTGACGGTCTCCCCCGCGCCCAGCACCCGCATCCGCACGCCATGCGCGGTGGCTGTGATGTCGCGGATGCGGCCCCGGCCGGTGGTCGCGAAGACGTCCGGGTCTCCGATCACCGCGATGCCGGACGGCGTGCGAGGGCAGTGCACCCGGTAGCCCCACTCCTGCGGGCCGTAGGACAGCGACCACTCCCCCGCGTCGACGAAGTCCCGAGCGCGCCAGTCCCACACGACGTGTCCACCGCTCACGCCGAGCTCGGCATCCGAGACGACCTCGTCGTAGCGCCGGTCGCGGTCCTGCGGGTTGAAGGCGACGGCGTACACGTAACGCCCGACGGGATGATCGCTGTGGGTGGTGGCCACCATGTGCCCACCGGCCATCACGACGTGACGCGCAAAGCAACGCGCGATGGCGGCGATGGGTGCGTCGGGCTTGATCAGCAACCCGTCGGCGCGGCAGGTGGCCCGCACGATGCCGGCGTCGGTCGCGCCGATGCGGTCGCCGAGCCCGACCGGTCCGCCCGACAGCGCGGAGAGCAGCGCCTCCATCAACGACTCGTCGTGCCGCCCGTGGTCGGTTCGGAACACGTCCTTGTACGGCCACAGGCCCATCGCCCGCGCCCACACGTTGACGTAGCAGAACCATGACCAGAGGATCCCGGGGCCGACCAGGTACCCGTGGTC
>JBEEGB010000416.1:0-4974 GCA_041166585.1 Acidimicrobiaceae bacterium | reverse complement strand
CCACCGAGCTGATCGTGAGCGCCGCGGCAGCCGCGGCGACCACGCCGATGCGGTGCCGGCCGACGCGCCACAGGAGCAGGAGGAGCAGCGGCCACACGACGTAGAGCTGCTCTTCGATGGCCAGGCTCCAGGTGTGCTGCAACGGGCTCGGCGTCGTGAAGATGGCGAAGTACGACGACGACGTCGCCACCCGCCACCAGTTCGCGCCGTACCCGAGCGTCGCGACGGCGTCGCCCCGCAACGTGCCGAGCTCGGTGCTGCGCACGAGCACGGGACCGGCGAGGAGCACCGCACCGATGAGCAGCCACGCCGCGGGCAGGAGACGCCGCGCCCGTCGCGCCCAGAAGGCCTTGAGCGTGAACCGGTCGCGCGCCAGCTCGTCGAGGATGAGCCGGGTGATGAGGAACCCCGACAGCGTGAAGAAGAGGTCGACGCCGAGGAACCCGCCGCTCAGGTGCCCAGCGTGGAACGCGAGCACCGCACCGACCGCCAACCCCCGCACCCCGTCGAGCGCGGCCACGTGCGTGAGCGGCGGCGGCGGCTCGACCGGCGACGCGCGACGAACGGCGTGGCGCATTCAGCTGCTTCGCTTGATGACCGAGGCGAGGGCTTCGAGCAGCGCGGGAAGGAACAGGTCCGGCCGGGTGACGCACACGGCGTGGTCACCGAGGACACGGTGCACCGTCGCGCCCGGGATCGCGGCGGCCATCGCCTCCTGACGGGCGCGAGGCACGAGCCGGTCGAACTGCGTCAGCACCACCGCGGTGGGGACGTCGACGCCACCCAGCCAGCTGGCTGAGCTGTAGCGCGCGAGCGAGCCGGCGGCCTGGATGATGGCGAGCGGATCGGTCCGACGCTGGCGCTCAGCGACCCATCGGCGAAGGGCCGGGTCGTTGAGCCTGGAGGCGACGAGCTGGCGCACGATGGGGTTGGCCGGCAGCGCCCGTGGCGAGATGCGCGCCACCGCGGCGATGGGTGGCGCCATCGCGTACGACAGCCGGCGCGCCGTGCCCTGACCGAAGCGGCTCGCGGTGGCGCACAGCACCATCCCGCGCACGAGATCGTGGTGACGGTGCCAGAGCAGCTGGGTGATCGGTCCGCCCATCGAGTAGCCGACCGGGATGACGCGGTCGATGCCGAGCTCGACGCACAGGGCCGCGACATCGTCCGCGCAGTCAGCGAGCCGGAACGGGCGACGGGTCCTGATGCCGCGCCCGTGGCCGCGGTGGTCGATGGCGATGACGTGGTAGTCCCGGCCGAGCGTCTCGTACGTCGGGAACCAGTTCAGGTCGGCGTCCGCGCCGAGCCCGTGCAACAGCACCACGGTCGGCGCCCGCCGCGGCCCTTGGATCTCTCGGATGTACGTGCGGCCGCGACCGGGCAGATCGACGTGACGACCGGGCGGTAGCGCGACTGCCTCGTCCGCCGCGGCAGACATGGGAGGTGCCGTCAGCCTTTCATTCCGTGGGGCTGCGCCCCACACCCATCGCCGCCCGGCGAGCATGCGCTCGCGTGGTCGGCAGGCTGAGATGCACGCATCTCAGCCTTCGATCGAGACGATCTCGACCTTGAGGACGCGGGCGGGGGCCTCGTAGTCGACGATGTCGCCGGCGCGGTGGCCGAGCAGGGCTTGGCCCATCGGCGAACCCGGCGACATCACCTCGACGTCGCTGGTGCGCTCCTCGATGGAACCGATCAAGTAGCGCTCGGTGTCGTCGTCGCCGACGTAGCGGATCTCGACCACGCAACCGGCGGCCACGACCTCTGATCCTGCGCCACCTTCGACGATGTGCGCATCCTTGATGAGCGCCTCGAGGTGGCGGATGCGGCCCTCCATCTTCCCCTGCTCCTCCTTGGCGGCGTGGTAGTCGCCGTTCTCGGAGAGGTCGCCCATCTCGCGGGCCGTCTCGATCTTGCGGGCGATCTCGACCCGGCCGCGGGTGGTGAGGTCGTGATGCTCGTCCCGGAGCCGTTCGTACGCGGCCCGGGACAGGTGCTGGGCGTCCGGCGGCATCCGCCAAATGTAGTTGCCCTGCTTCTGGTCGGCGCTCGCTTCGCTCGCAGTCCGCCGACGTGCGGCTGGGCCCTTGCGGGCCCGACGCCGCTTGACGAGAGCGCCACAGTGCTGGACACTGGGCCCCTGATGTCTCGCCCTGCAACCGTCGTAATCATCATCGTGTAGCGCACGCGACTCCTCGCGTGTGCTCGTCGACCGTCCACCTCGGTGGGCGGTTTCTTCATTCTGGAGCCAGGTTTGACGCACAAGATCGGAATCATCGGTGGCGACGGCATCGGCCCTGAGGTGGTGGCCGAGGGCCTCAAGGTCGTCCGCGCCTCGGGTGTCGAGCTCGACACGGTCGACTACGACCTCGGCGGCGCCCGCTACCTCCGTGACGGCACCGTGCTGCCCGACGAGCTGCTCGACGAGTGGCGGGCGCTCGACGCCTTGTTCCTCGGCGCCGTCGGCACCCCGGGCGTCCCGCCCGGCGTCATCGAGCGCGGCCTGCTGCTCAAGATGCGCTTCGAGCTCGACCAGTACGTGAACCAGCGGCCGTTCTCCTTCCCCGACAAGGACATCGACTTCATCGTCATCCGCGAGAACACCGAAGGCACCTACGCCGGCGAGGGCGGGTTCCTGCGCAAGGGCACGCCGCACGAGGTGGCCACCCAGGGCTCGGTCAACACCCGCATGGGCGTCGAGCGGTGCATTCGCTACGCGTTCGAGCTCGCTCAGAGCCGGCCCCGCAAGCACCTCACCCTCGTGCACAAGACGAACGTGCTCACGTTCGCCGGTGACCTGTGGCAGCGGACGTTCGACGACGTGGCGGCCGGCTTCCCCGATGTCGCGACCGCGTACAACCACGTCGATGCCGCTTGCATCTACTTCGTCCAGTCCCCCGAGCAGTACGACGTGATCGTCACGGACAACCTCTTCGGTGACATCCTCACCGACCTCGGCGGCGCGGTATCCGGGGGGATCGGGTTCGCCAGCTCCGGCAACCTGAACCCCGCTCGCACCGGGCCCTCGATGTTCGAGCCGGTGCACGGTTCTGCGCCCGACATCGCAGGCACCGGCAAGGCAAATCCCGTCGCCGCCATCCTCAGCGCGGCGATGATGCTCGAGTTCCTGGGCGAAGGCGACGCCGCCGCCCGCATCCGCAAGGCCTGTGCCGATCCCTCGGTGCTCGCCGGTTCAACGTCCGACATCGGCGACGCCGTCGCCGCACGCGTCTAGGAGACACCGCATGCCCATCACCCCCACCGAGAAGATCTGGATGAACGGCGAGCTCGTCGACTGGGCCGACGCCAACATCCACATCCTCACGCACTCGTTGCACTACGGCATGGGCGTCTTCGAGGGGATCCGCGCCTACGAGACCGACCGCGGTGCCGCGGTGTTCCGGCTGACGGACCACATCGTGCGGCTGCGCAACTCGGCCAAGATCATGATGATGGATCTCCCGTACACCGTGGAGGAGCTCATCGAGGCGACCAAGGAGACCGTGCGCTCCACCGGTCTGGACTCCTGCTACATCCGACCGATCGCCTACTACGGGTACGGCGAGATGGGCCTCAACACGCTGCCCTGCACGGTCGACGTCGCGATCGCGTGCTGGCCATGGGGCGCGTACCTCGGCGACGATGCGGTGACCAAGGGCGTCCGCATGAAGATCAGCTCGTGGGTGCGCCACGGGCACAACTCGATGCCGCCAGCGGCGAAGACCACGGGCAACTACGTCAACGCGTCCCTCGCCAAGGTCGAGGCGCTCAAGGCCGGCTACGACGAGGCGATCATCCTGTCCCCGAACGGGCTGGTGTCGGAGTGCACCGGGGAGAACATCTTCGTTGCCCGCAACGGCACGCTCATCTCCCCGCCGGTGTCCGCCGGCGCGCTCGAGGGCATCACCCAGAGCTCCGTGATGACGATCGCCCGCGACTTCGGGTACGACGTCCGCCTGGACGACCTCGCTCGCAGCGACCTCTACATCGCCGAGGAGATGTTCGTGTGCGGCACCGCCGCCGAGGTCAGCGCGGTGAACTCGGTGGACGACCGTGAGATCCCGTGTCCGGGTCCGATGACCACCGCCATCGCCGATGAGTACGCCCGCACCGTGCGGGGCAAGGTCGACAAGTACAAGGACTGGGTCGAACATGTCCACGACTGAGATCACGCGCGAAGCGACCAAGGAGGACGGCGTACCCGACGCCGTCGAGATCTACGACACCACGCTGCGCGACGGCAGCCAGCTCGAGGGCATCTCGCTCACCGTCGACGACAAGCTGCGCATCGCGGAGCAGCTCGACCACCTCGGTGTGCACTACATCGAGGGCGGCTGGCCGGGCGCGAACCCGAAGGACGACGAGTTCTTCCAGCGCGCCGCCACCGAGCTCGATCTCTCGACGTCGACGCTCGTCGCGTTCGGCTCGACCCGTCGGGTCAAGGGCAAGGTCGATGACGACGAGACGCTCCGCCACCTGGTGAAGGCGAACACGTCCGAGGCCTGCATCGTCGGCAAGTGCTGGGACTACCACGTCACCGAAGCACTGCGGACCACGCTCGACGAAGGCGTGGCGATGGTGCGTGACTCCGTGGAGTTCCTCGTCGCCCACGGGCTGAAGGTGCACTACGACGCCGAGCACTTCTTCGACGGCTACAAGCGCAACCCCGAGTTCTCGCTCCGCGTGCTCGAAGGGGCGGCCGAGGCCGGGGCGACCTACCTCGTGCTCTGCGACACCAACGGCGGTTCGCTGCCGTTCGAGGTCGAGCGGATCGTGCGGGAGATCACGTCGCACTTCCGCGACGACGTCGCCGTCGGTGTGCACCTGCACGACGACACCGGCTGCGGGGTCGCCAACGCGCTGGCCGGCGTGCGAGGGGGAGCAACGCAGGTGCAGGGGACGATCAACGGCTACGGCGAGCGCACCGGAAACTGCAACCTCACCACGGTCATCGCCGACCTCACGTTGAAGATG
>JBEEGB010000415.1:0-2982 GCA_041166585.1 Acidimicrobiaceae bacterium | reverse complement strand
CTTGCGTTCGCGGCGTTCGTCGCGGTGCGCCTCTCGCAGGTCGAAGGCCGCGAGCTCACCAGCCCCACCACCCAGGAGAGATCACATGAGGACAAAGCGACCGCACCCCGCGCGCCGGGCCCGCAAGTCGGCAGGAGCGGCGAGCGCCATCGGGATGTTGGTGCTGACCGGTGGCTTGGCCGCGACCGCGAGCGCCACCACGAACACCACCGGCGCCAAGCCGGCGGTGACCGTTCCCCCTACGCCGGCGGCCCCGACCTCACCCGCCCCAACCTCGACGGCATCGCGCGCCACAACGAGCAGCTCGAGCCGTTCGTCACGATCCGCGACGCCCGCGCCGAGCCGCTCGTCATCGTCGACGCCGGTGACGTCGACGAAGGGAAGCTGACGAGCTGACCCTCAGGAGCCGGTCGAAGAGGACGAGCCGGGGCCCTGGGCCTCGGGGGCCGGTGCTCCCGGAGCCTGCTGGCCGGAGTGCTCCTGCGCTTCGCGCTCAGGGCTCTCATTGGCCTCGTGGGTCGCGTCCTCGTTGGGGCCACTCGACGCGCCCGAATCGGGCGCACTCGACGAATCGGTCGACGGTGTCTGTGCGTTGGCCAGCGTCGGCCCGAACAGCGCCGCACCCACCCCGGCGCCAGCCAGGAGCGAGCCGGCGATGGCGGCGGCAGCAACGGTCTTCTTCATGGACAGCCCCTCATGGTCCGAACGATGCGCCGTCACCATAGGAACCGAATCTCAGAGCGGGCTGTGAGCCAGATGTCAACATCTCATCGCCGATCGGAGCGGCGAGCGGGAGCCGGACGATGAACGCCGCGCCCCCATCGGCACCGTGGGCGACGGCGTCGACCCGGCCCCCGTGCGCGCCGACGATGGCGGCGACGATGGCCAAGCCGAGCCCGGCACCGCCGCCGTGCTGGCGCGACCGCGAGGCCTCGACCCGATAGAAGCGCTCGAAGGCCTTGGCGGCCTGCTCTTCGGTGAGACCTGGCCCCGAGTCGCTCACCTCGAACACGGCGAGCGGAGCGTCGCCGGTGGTGGCTTGGGTGATCCGGATGGTCGTGGCCGTGCCCGGCGGCGTGTGCGCTCGGACGTTGGCCAGCAGGTTGTCGAAGACCTGACGGATCCGACCGGCGTCGCCCACGATCTCCACCGGGAGGCGCGCCTCGATCTTGATCGGCCACTCGGATCCGACGGTGCGAGCCGTCTCCGCGGCCTCGCCGGCGACGGCAACGAGCTCGACGGGTTCGCGCTTGAGCGGCCGGCCCTCGTCGAGCCGTGCCAGGAGCAGGAGGTCCTCGACCAGCAGGTGCATGCGGGCTGCCTCGGTGCGGATGCCGTGCATCGCGCGCGCCAGGTCCTCGGGACGCTGCGACGCGCCGCGATCGAACAGCTCGGAGTACGCAGCCACTGCGGCGAGTGGGGTGCGCAGCTCGTGTGACGCGTCGGCCACGAAGCGGCGGAGGCGTTCCTCCGAGCGGCGCAGCTCAGCTTCGGTGGCGTCGCGCGCCGTGAACGCATCGCGGATCCGCTCGAGCATGACGTTCAGTGATCGGGCGAGGCGGCCGACCTCCGTGTTCGGTTCGTCGCCGGGGACGCGTCGGTCGAGGTCGCCTTCGGCGATCGCGTTGGCGGTGGCCTCCACATCCGTGAGGGGCTGCAGCCCGACCTTCACCAGCCACCAGCCCAGGAGGACCGCCGCGCCGAGCGCGGCGGTCGTCACCGCCAGCTCGATGTTCCGCAGCCGGTCCAGCGTGACGATCGTGTCCTCGAGCGAGTACCCGACGACCAGCTGACCGCCCCCTTGCAAGGTCGAGACCCGCACCCGGAACTGGGGCCCGCCCGGCTCGACCGACGGGACCGTGAGGTACACGGGGGAGTCACCCGGACCGTGTTGCGACGCGAGGGGGATGGAGTCAGGCAGCTTTGCGGTGTACTGCTTGCCTCCCGGCTCTCGCGCCGCGTCCGAGCCCAGCACCTGGTTGTTCGCGTCCCGCACCTGCACGAAGGTCCCAGCCGAGACCACCGTCCGGTCGTTGGGGTCGTGGTGCCCGACGATGCCGGCCTCGATGGAGACGTGCTCGGTGTCGAGCGACTGGTCGACCCGGTCGTAGAGGAACGAGCGCAGGGAGGAGTACGTCGCGAAGTCGGCCGCGACCAGGGCCACGAGGGCGATGGCGCCCACGGCGAGCAACAACCTCGCTCGCAACGACATTCAGGCTGCCCGGTCCGCTTCCCTGAGCGAGTAGCCGACCAGCCGGACGGTGTGCAGCAGCGGCGGACCCAGCTTGTCGAGCTTGCGGCGCAGGTAGCTCACATACGTCTCGACGACGTTCGTGTCACCACCGAAGTCGTAGTGCCACACGTGGTCGAGGATCTGGTTCTTCGACAGCACCCGCCGCGGGTTGAGGAGGAAGAAGCGCAGCAGGTTGAACTCGGTGGCCGTCAGCTTGATCGATGTCCCGGCGCGCCACACCTCGCGTGTGTCCTGGTCGAGGGAGACGTCGGCGAACGTCAGCACGCCTTCGCCGTCGACGCTCCCAGCACCCGGTCCCGTCCGCCGCAGCACGGCGCGCACCCGGGCGACGATCTCCGCGAGCGAGAACGGCTTGGTCACGTAGTCGTCACCACCGACGGTCAGCCCTGCGACCTTGTCCTCGACGCTGTCGCGGGCGGTGAGGAACAGCACCGGCACCTTGATGCCGCCCGATCGCAGCCGCCGGGTGACCTCGATGCCGTCGAGATCCGGCAACATCACGTCGAGGACCATGAGGTCGGGTGGCCTCTCCTGCGCCGACGTCAGCGCGGCGCGACCGTTCAAGGCCTCTTCCACCTCGAAGCCCTCGTAGCGCAGGGCGGTCGCGACAGCGTCGACGATCGATGGCTCGTCGTCGACGACCAGCACCCTCTGACGTGGGACCTCTCCGGACATGCGACGACCTCCTGTCCATACCCTTGCACGGTCGGCTCCGGCTTCCCTGTGCG
>JBEEGB010000414.1:0-2738 GCA_041166585.1 Acidimicrobiaceae bacterium | reverse complement strand
CCACGCCGGTGACCCACGGGCTTGGCGGCGCGGTGGCGGTGGGCTTCTCGGTCATCGTGTTCGCCGGCGCGTCGCAGCTGGCCGCGATCGACGTGCTCGGCTCGGGGGGTTCGGCGTTCGTCGCCGCTGCGGCCGCGTGGACCATCAACCTGCGGCTGCTGCTCTACTCCGCTTCGCTCGCGCCCCACCTGGCGCGCGAGAAGCTGCGCACGAGGTTGTGGATCGCCTACCTGCTCACCGACCAGGCCTACGCGGTGTGCATCAGCCGATGGGGTCGGGACGACGATCGGCACCGCCGCGTGCCGTACTTCCTCGGTGCGGCGCTGTTGCTGTGGGGCTCGTGGCAGCTCAGCACGATCGCCGGCGTGTTGATCGGCGCCACGGTGCCCGACGACGTTCCGCTCGAGTACGCGGTGCCGCTCGTCTTCCTCGTCCTCCTCGTGCCGGCGATCACGGGGCGCCCGTCCGCGATCGCCGCCGTCGTCGGCGGGATCGCCGCGGTGACCGGTGCCGAGGTCGGCGCAGGGAAGCTCTCGCTCATGGTCGGTGCGGTGTGCGGGATCATCGCGGGAACGCTGGCCGAGCTGCGCTGGCCCCCCGCCAGCATGAGCCTCGCGCCCGAAGCGTCGGGATGAGCGCCGCATGGCTCGCCGTCGGCCTGGCTGCGGTCGGGACCTTCGCGATGCGCGCCGCGTTCCTCGTGGCCGCGCATCGACTCACCGATGTGCCGGCGCCCGTGCAGCGCGTGCTCCGTCAGATCCCTCCGGCCGCACTGGCGTCGATCGTCGTCCCTGACCTGCTTCGGCCGCGCGGGCACCTGGACCTCTGGCAACCCGAGCTGGCCGCCGGGGCCATCGCCGCGCTGGTGTTCTGGCGCACGCGCAGCACCGCGCTCACCCTGGTGGTCGGCATGACCGTGCTCGTCGGGCTGCGCCACCTGTAGCGGTCGCCTCGTGACGGGTGCATCAGTACGCGCGAAGCGGGGCACACAGAGGACGGCCACGCGCGGCTGGCGATTCGGAGCGAGCAAGGAGGCATGGCCATGGCGAACGAGGACAGGAAGCCGACCACAACCGATGCGGGGATCCCGGTCCCGAGCGACGAGCACTCGCTCACGGTGGGGCCCGATGGCCCGATCTTGTTGCAGGACCACTACCTCATCGAGCAGATGGCGAACTTCAACCGGGAGCGCATCCCGGAGCGTCAGCCCCACGCCAAGGGCGCTGGTGCGTTCGGCCACTTCGAGGTGTCGCACGACGTCAGTCAGTACACCAAGGCGGCGGTGTTCCAGCCGGGCACGAAGACCGACGCGCTCATCCGGTTCTCGACGGTCGCGGGCGAGCGCGGGAGCCCGGACACGTGGCGTGACCCCCGCGGCTTCGCGTTGAAGCTCTACACGTCTGAGGGCAACTACGACATGGTGGGCAACAACACCCCGGTGTTCTTCGTGCGGGACCCGATGAAGTTCCAGCACTTCATCCGTTCGCAGAAGCGCCGGGCCGACTCCGACATGCGCGACCACGACATGCAGTGGGACTTCTGGACGCTGTCGCCGGAATCGGCCCACCAGGTGACGTACCTGATGGGTGACCGCGGGATCCCCAAGACGTGGCGCAACATGAACGGCTACTCCAGCCACACGTACATGTGGGTCAACGCCAGCGGCGAACGGTTCTGGGTGAAGTACCACTTCAAGACCGACCAGGGCATCGACTTCCTCACCCAAGCCGACGCTGACCGGATCGCGGGCGAGGATGGCGACTACCACCGGCGGGACCTGTTCGAGGCGATCAAGCGCGGCGAGCTCCCGACGTGGACCCTGAAGGTGCAGCACATCCCCTTCGACGAGGCGAGGACGTACCGGTTCAACCCGTTCGACCTGACCAAGGTGTGGCCCCACGGGGACTACCCGTTGCACGACGTCGGCCGGTTGACGTTGGACCGCAACCCCACCGACTTCCACACCGAGATCGAGCAGGCCGCGTTCGAGCCGAACAACCTGGTGCCGGGCATCGGCGTCAGCCCGGACAAGATGCTGCTGGCCCGCGTGTTCTCCTATGCCGACGCCCATCGTGCTCGCATGGGCGTCAACTACAAGCAGATCCCGGTGAACTCGCCGAAGGCGCCCGTGCACAGCTACAGCAAGGACGGGGCCATGCGGGTCCACAACGTGTCGGACCCCGTGTACGCGCCGAACTCCTACGGCGGCCCGGCGGCCGATCCGATGCACTACCCGTACGTGGAGAGGTGGGAGGCCGATGGTGAGTTCGTCCACTCCGCCTACACGCTCCGCAAGGACGACGACGACTGGGGTCAGCCCGGCACGCTGGTGCGTGAGGTGATGGACGATGCCCAGCGCGAGCGGCTCGTGTCCAACGTCGTCGGACACCTCCGCGACGGCGTATCCGAACCGGTGCTGGAGCGCGCGTTCGAGTACTGGCGCAACATCGACAAGGAGATCGGCGATCGCATCGCCCAAGGCGTGAGCGGTCGCTGACCACAGGCCGAGCCTCAGGGACTGGGCTGCGCGACTCCCAGCGTCGTGGTGATCGGCGTGCCGGCGCGAACCGCGACCGTGACGGGGGTCTTCTCCGCGATCTCGGCCAGGCGGTTGCGTTGCTCGTTCGGCAGCTCAGCCGGCAGCGTGATCGTCCTGTCGATCGACGTGTGTCCGTCGTCGGTGACGTTGTAGCGGACATCGACCTCGATCGTGGCGAGGTCCCAGCCCTTGCGCTCCG
>JBEEGB010000413.1:0-3038 GCA_041166585.1 Acidimicrobiaceae bacterium | reverse complement strand
TGGCGCGCTCGTGGACGCGCTGTCGTGGCGCTGGATTTTCCTCGTGAACGTGCCGATCGGCATCGCCGCGCTCGTGGTCGCACGGCTGCGGTTGCGCGAGTCGCGCGACCCGGCCGCCTCCGGCGTCGACCTCCGCGGCGTGGCGCTGCTGTGCCCCGCGCTCTTCCTGCTCGTCTACGCGCTGATCCGTGGCAACGAGGAGGGCTGGGGGAGCGCCCTCATCATCGGCTGCTTCGTGGCCTCCGCAGTATTGCTTGTGCTGTTCGTGGTGATGGAGCGCCGCACCGCCGACCCGCTGCTCGACCTCTCGCTTTTCCGCAAGCCCGCCTTCACGGGCGCCACGATCGTCGGCTTCGCGCTGTCGGCGTCGATCTTCTCGATGTTCCTCTACATCACGCTCTTCTTCCAGAACGTGCTGGGCTTCTCGCCGTTCGAGGCGGGACTCCGGTCGCTGCCGGTCACCGGGCCGATTCTGTTCGTCTCGCCCCTGAGCGGCCGGCTGACGGCGCGCGTGCCGGTGCGGCTGCTGCTCGGGACGGGGCTCGCGTTCGTGACGGTCGGGCTGCTGCTGATGGGGAACCTGTCCGACTCGTCCGGGTGGACGGCACTGCTGCCCGGCCAGATCCTGGCCGGCATCGGGATAGGCCTGTCCACACCCGCCCTGGCCTCGACCGCCGTCGGCGTGGTCGGCCCGCAGCTGAGTGGCATGGCGTCGGGCGCGAACAACACGGCTCGCCAGGTCGGGCTCGCCGCCGGGATCGCCGGCCTCGGCTCGATCTTCCAGTCGAAGATCGAGTCGACGCTCACGCCGCTGGTCGCTGGCACGCCCGCGTCGTCGCACGTCCGCGAGCTCTCGCGGGCTGTGGCGTCGGGCGGGACCGGGCGCGCCTTGCAGGCGGTCGCGCCCGCCGACCGCGACAAGGTGGTGAACGCCGCGCACCACGCGTTCGTGACGGGCTTCAACACGATCGCTCTGGTGGCCGTCGCCGTGGCGGCGGTGGGCTGCGTGGCGGGGTATGCGCTGGTGCGGTCGCGGGACTTCGTGAGCGGCGGCGGCCCGGCTTCGGCACCCCCCACGGCTTCACCCCCCGGCGACGACGCGAAATCGCCGCTCCGGCCGACGCGCCGCGCGAAGACCGCCCGTACCGTCAGCCCTGACCCCCGAATCCGCCACAGAGGTCGTCGAGCAGCCCGACGGGCCGCGCGCCCCCAGGCGCTCGCACCGCCGTCACCCGCGATCACCACCGCATCGTCATCGGCCGGCGTATGCGCGGAGACCCAGTCGTAGACGTCGGACGGAGTGATCCTGGCCTGGTCGCTCGCGCGGCTCGGTCAGTAGACGATCGACGGTAGCCAGGCGCCCTGCGGCTCGTTGTAGAGGCCGACGGTCATCAGCGTTGACTGCTGCACGAGGCGCAGGCCGTTGTCGAGGCACCAGGTCAGCAGGGTCGCGTTGCGCGAGGGCACGAGGATCCCCAGGCTGACGAAGGCTTCGGCTGAGGCGATCAGCGCCTGCAGGTCGTCGTTGTCCTCGCCGACCGCGTGCCACCCGTAGCCGAAGCCGGTCGCGTACCCCGAGATTCGATCGGGCCGCTCGACGACGCGCGCCGTGCCGGCGGCGATCGCGCCCTGCAGCTCGCCGCTGCGGTCGTGGCCGTGGACGCGACGGCAGAGCGCGTCGCAGGCGGGGAGGTCGTCCGGGCGTGCGGGGCGCACGCCGAGTCCGGGCATGCTCCGCTCCAGCGCCGCGCCCTGCAGTACTGAGAGCGGCTCGCGAACCACGAAGCCGAGCTTCGCGTACAGAGCGAGCGAGCGGGCGTGGTAGGCGGTCTGGACGAGGCGGACGCCGGCCGCGTCGCGCGTGCGCTCGAGCAGAGCCTCCATCAGCCGGCGGCCGGTGCCTGCGTCCTGGCCGGCGGGGTCGACGCTCACCGGCCCGATGCCGGCGATCGAGCCCCGCACGTCGGCGAAGGCGCTGCCGACGACCGTGCCGTCGCGCTCGGCGACGACGCACACGATGCCGTCCAGCGACAGCATCAGATTGGCGTGGAATGCGGTGAACTCCGGCGAATCCGGCTCGACAGGGAACGCGTGGCGGTGGGCGACGGCCGCGAAAGCGTCGTAGAAGATGCGTCCGCAGGCCTCGGCGTCGCCCGGGCCGGCGTCACGGATGTGCAGATCGGTGGCGGTGAGCATGACCGCAGCCTTCCGGTCCCGCACCGCGATGCGAATACCGAGTTCTCGGGGGTAGGCTTCTCGCGGCCTCATGGACTGGACGCACGAGGCGGTGCTGACAGACCTCACGCGGCTCGCGCTGCGGGCGCCGTCGCGCGCGGAGTTCTTCGACGAGGCGGCGGCGCGGCTGCAGCGCATACTGCCGCACGACGGAGCGTGCTGGCACACGCTCGATCCGGGGTCAGACCTCGTCACCGAGCACCAGCTGCAGAACATCCCCGACCGGTTCCCGCTGATCGCCCACAACGAGTACCAGGTCGACGACGTCAACAAGTTCGCCGATCTGGCCCGGGCGCCGCACAAGGCGGCGTCGCTGCACGAGGCGACGGGCGGGCGGCTCGAGCGCAGCCCACGCTACCGGGACCTGTTCGCGGCGGGCGGCATCGGAGCCGAGTTGCGAGGAGCCTTCGTCGCCGACGGTGCGACGTGGGGTGCAGTGATCATGATCCGGATGGCCGGTGGGCGTGAGTTCTCGCGCGACGAGATCGACCTGCTCGACCGCGCGTCGCCGCTGTTCGCCCGCGCTGTGCGCCGCGGTCTGGTGACGGAGGCGAGCCGGTCCGCGGCGCCGCCCGCCACTGCTCCCGGCGTCCTTGAGCTCGACGCGTCGGGTCGGCTCGCGCGGGCGTCCTCGACCGCCGAGCCGCTGCTCGAAGAGCTGTCGGGCGCGACCGCCGAGCAAGGGTGGCGGTCGCCGGCGGTCCAGGCCATCGCCAGCGCGACGCGTCAGGCGATCGCGGCGCGCGCATCGCAGCTGCCCAGCTCGGCGGTGAAGACCCCGGCCGGGACGTGGCTGGTGCTGC
>JBEEGB010000412.1:0-2551 GCA_041166585.1 Acidimicrobiaceae bacterium | reverse complement strand
TAGACCGCGGAGCGTGAACGGGCTACGGTCGGTAACACAGCGGGAACCATGGTGTGGCTCTGCTGACGGGGGCGAGTTCCTACGTTCCCGTCCTGCCTCGGGTGGGCTCAGATGCGCTTCAGGTCGGTCGGCCCCTCGGCGGAGGGACGGCCGCTACCTGGATCAGCGGCCACGAACGGTGGCCAGCGTGCGTTCGGCGGCCCGCAGGTGCTCAGATGCGGTGCGCACCGCTTCGCGCACGATGTCGAGCGCAGTGACGGAACGACCATCGCCGGCGACCTTCGCTCGTCGAGCCCATGCCTCGGCTGGTACCCGCTCGACCGCGTCGGCCAGTGCCTCGCACTCGACGGTGAGGAAGTCGAGGGCGGCGTCGAGCGACGGGTCGCCGGAGGCCACCTGCCAGTCACGCGCCGCGTCATCGAAGGTCGCGGGCGACAGCACGACGTCGTCGTGTTGGAGCACGTCGTGCAGCGCACGGTTCAGCATCGCCACGGAGCGCGCGACGTGTTCGACGTGGTCCACGGCGGAGAGGCCGTCGGGTCCGGCTCGATGCACCAGATCATCGGGCTTCTCGTCGTCGTCGAAGGTGCTGAGCAACGCCCGGTAGCGCCGAGGGAACGACCGAAGGGCGGCGACCGCGTCGCCCGGCCCGAGCTTTGAGACGTCGAGTCCGGCCACGGTCACCGACCTCGTGCGGCGCGGAGCACCCGGCCGATGTCGAGCAGGTGGTGCCGGCCCTCGTGCAGCGTGTGCACTGCGACCCACTCCAACGAGCGCACCTTTCGCTCCGGGAAGTTGTAGATGATCGTGCGCTCCCACTGCTGCGCCGTGAGCGCGTCGAAGTCGTCGGCCAGTCCCGCTCCGCTCGCGGCGAGCTGCCCAGCCACGACGGCAGGCTCCTGCTCGTTGTAGCGATCTCGCGTCACGCGCGCGTCGCGGTCCATGGGCTGGGGATTGAAGTCGTCCTGGACCAGCGCGAGCGCCACGCGTTCGCGTTGGATGGTGAGGAGGTCACGCACGTGACACGCGTACTCGAGCGCCGACCACGTGCCTTCGATCGGGTGGGCGCGAAGCGTGTCGTCGAGCACCTCTCCCGACAGGCCCCTCGACAGCGGAGCCTCGTACCGCCGTCCGAGCCCGCGTATGCCCTCGACGGCCTCGGCCGGCTCGACCTCGCGGTAGTCGTACCCGCACTCCTCACATTGATAGGCCACTAGTCGAGGTCTCGGGCCTCGCGGCGGACCTTGTCCACGAGGTGCGCAGGCAGCACGTCGTAGTGATCATGCGTGGCGGAGAAGACACCACGTCCACCGGTGAGCGAGCGCAGCTCGACGGCGTAGCGCATGAGCTCCGACGTCGGCACGAGCGCGGTGATCGTCTGCTCGCCGGCATCAGCGGCCTCCGTGCCCTGCACCCGTCCCCGGCGCGCGTTGAGGTCGCCCATCACGTCGCCCTGGCACTCGATCGGCACCGTGATCTCGAGCGCCGAGATCGGTTCGAGCAAGACCGGTGACGCCTTGGCCAGTGCCTCGCGGATGGCGAGGCGCCCAGCGATCTTGAAGGCCATCTCCGACGAGTCGACGTTGTGCTCCTTGCCGTCGATCAGCTCGACGCGCACGTCGACGACGGGATGCCCGAAGACACCGCCGGCCGTCATCGCCTCCGAGACGCCCTTCTGCACCGCCGGGATGTAGTTCCGTGAGATCGCACCGCCGACGATCTTGTCGACGAACTCGAAGCCCCCGCCGCGCTCGACGGGGGAGACGTTGATCATGCAGACACCGAACTGGCCGTGGCCTCCCGACTGCTTCTTGTGCTTGCCCTCGACGCTGTTTGCGCTGCCGACGATGGTCTCGCGGTAGCGCACCCGCACGTCCTCGGTGTCGACGTCCACGCCAAACTTGCGATGGAGGCGCTCGAGCGTGATCTGCAGGTGCGTCTCGCCGGTGCCGCGCAGCAGGGTCTGGTGCGTCTCCTCGTCGCGGTCGACGACGAGCGCGGGGTCCTCCTCCTGGATGCGGTGCAGGGCGGTGGCCAGCTTGTCGTCGTCGGCCTGGGTGCGGGCGACGATGGCGGTGGCAAGGACGGCGGGTGGCACCGTGATGCGCTCGACCTCCACCGGCTTGCCCCTCGGCGCGAGCGTGTCGCCCGTGGTCGTCGACGCCAGCTTCGCGACCGCGCCGATGTCGCCGGCCGGCACCTCGCTCACCGGTTCCTGCTCCTTGCCTCGCAACGTGAACAGGCCGTGCAGTCGCTCGTCGGCGCCCGAGCGCGGGTTCACCAGGTGGTCGTCCGGGCGCACCGTGCCCGACAGGACGCGGAACAACGAGATCCGTCCCACGTACGGATCGGCGATGGTCTTGAACACCACCGCCAGCGGATCCCCCGATGGGTCGACCTTCACCTCCACCGTCGTGTCGCCCGCGGTGACGGTGACGGGCGGCCGGTCGACGGGGGACGGGCCGATCTCACAGACCAGGTCGGCCAGCCGGTCGATGCCGATGCCCGTCGTGGCGGACCCGATCACGACCGGGAAGACGCTCGCCGACGC
>JBEEGB010000411.1:0-5459 GCA_041166585.1 Acidimicrobiaceae bacterium | reverse complement strand
CGGCCATGGCGGAGACCCTGAGATCGGACCGAGCCCGAGCGTTGCTGCAGGACTGGCGCGAGACGATCGAGTCGCTCGCGTCGACCGCGACCGACCCGGCCGACGCGGATGCGGGGGAGTGGGGCTCCTGGCCGTCCGGCGCGACTCGCCCGATCGCCGCGCTGGCGGCGAAGCGCGTCGCCCGCCGGTACCGCAGGCTCCTCCAGCTCGGCGGCGAGATCACCGAGCAGACCCCGGCCGAGGCGCTGCACGACCTGCGCAAGCAAGGCAAGGAGCTCAGGTACCTGTTCGAGCTGTTCGGTTCGTTGTTCCCCGCCTCGGCGCTCGGGCCGGTGATCAAGGATCTCAAGGAGCTGCAGGACAACCTCGGCGAGTTCCAGGACACCGAGGTGCAGCGGCACGCGCTGCGCGGCTTCGGCGAGGAGCTCGTGGCCGCGGGCGCGCCGGTCGGGACGATCCTGACGCTCGCCCAGCTCGTCGAGCGCCTCGCGCTCCGCCAGCACGCCGCCCGCTCTGAGTTCGCCGCCCGCTTCGCTCGCTTCTCGTCGCCCGCGAGCCGCAAGCGCTTCGAGGTGCTCCTCGGCGACGGCTCCGCGCAATGAGGATCCTCGCCACGTACAACATCAAGGGCGGCGTCGGGAAGACCTCCACCGCGGTGAACCTCGCCGCTCTGGCGGCACGCGAAGGACAGCGCGTGCTGCTGTGGGACCTCGACCCTCAGGGCGCGGCGACCTTCCTCTTTCGCATCAAGGCCAAGGTGAAGGGCGGAGGCAAGCGGCTCGTGAGCGGGCGCACCGACGTC
The DNA here is from genome assembly GCA_041166585.1 of Acidimicrobiaceae bacterium. Classification (GTDB taxonomy): domain Bacteria; phylum Actinomycetota; class Acidimicrobiia; order Acidimicrobiales; family JACDCH01; genus JBEEGB01. Next base: position 4,657 of record JBEEGB010000411.1, on the reverse strand, counting down.
GACACGCTCATCAAGGGCACCGATCACGACGGGCTCGATCTGCTTCCTGCCGACTTCTCCTACCGGCACATGGACCTGTTCCTCGACGATGCCAAGAAGCCCGACCAACGGCTCTCGCGGGTCCTGCGGCCGTTGGAGGACGACTACGACCTGATCTTTCTCGACTGCCCGCCGTCGATCTCGCTCGTGTCGGAGAACGTGTTCCGCGCCTCGGATGCGCTCCTGGTGCCGCTGATCCCGACGACGTTGTCGCTGCGCACGCTCGAACAGCTCGAGCGCTTCCTCGAGCACCACGACCTCGGTCACCTCGAGGTGCTGCCGTTCTTCTCGATGGTCGATCGCCGCAAGTCGTTGCACCGCGAGACCGTGGCGACGCTGCACGAGAGCCACCCGGAGGTGCTCGGCACCCAGATCCCCTCGGCCACGGAGGTCGAGCGCATGGGCGTGCACCGCCAGGTGGTGCACGAGCTGGCGCCGGGCAGCCGCATCGCCCACGCCTACGAGGAGCTGTGGGCCGAGGTGCAGGACCGGCTCGGACCGCCCGACGGTGGGTGACCTCCTCGCCGGTGTGCGAGCCGTCATCACCGGCGGCGGAGGAGGCATCGGCAGGGGGATCAGCGAGCGGTTCGCTGCGGAAGGCGCGCGTGTCGTCGTCGCCGAGAAGGACGAGGCTCGCGGTGCCGACACGGTCGCTGCGATCGGGGCGACCGGAGGTGACGCCACCTTCGTCCCGATCGACGTCACCGACCGCGACGCGGTCGCGGAGCTGGCGTCCACGGCCGGTGAGGTCGACGTGCTCGTGAACAACGTCGGGCACCACCTGCACCCTCGCCACGACTTCGTGCACTCGAGCGAGCAGGAGTGGGACGAGCTCCACGAGATCAACCTCTTGCACGTCTTCCGCTGCTGCAGGGCGATCGCCCCGGGCATGGTCGAGCGCGGGCGGGGCGGCAGCATCATCAACGTCTCGACCGTCGAGGCCCACCGCGGGATCCCGCAACACGCGGTGTACTCCGCCTACAAGGCGGGCGTCAGCGCGTTCACCAGGAGCCTTGCCCTCGAGCTCGGCCAGCACCACATCCGCGTCAACGCGATCGCCCCGGACCTGACCGAGACGCTGGCCATCCGCTACTCCGAATGGGTGCTCGAGGAGCAGCAGCCGCTGATCCCGACGTGGGTCCCCGTCGGTCGCTTCGGCGCGCCGAGCGACATCGCCGGCGTCGCGCTGTTCCTCGCGTCGGAGCTCTCGGCGTTCGTCACCGGCACGACGGTCCACGCCGACGGCGGCAGCCTCGCGGCCGGCGGTTGGTACCGGCGGCTCGACGGAACGTGGACCAACCGCCCGCTCCAGCCCTGACGGGGCGTCAGAAACGTGGTAGATCAAGCCGATGCTTGACGCCGAGACGTTTCGGGAGCGGATGACCGAGTGGCTACCGGCGCGGCTCGGGGGGGCGAAGGATCTCACCGTGTTCGACGTCAAGCCTCCGAGCGGCAACGGCTACTCGAGCGAGACCGCCCTGTTCGCGGCCCGGTTCACGCTGGACGGTCAGGCCGAGGAACGGCGCTACGTCACGAGGCTCAAGCCCACGCGCGACGGGGTGTTCCCGACGTACGACATCGAGCTGCAGTTCGAGATCATGGACGCGCTCGCCGACACCGAGGTGCCCGTGCCGGAGATGCTCTGGCGCGAGGACGACACCGCCGTGCTCGGGAGCTCCTTCTTCGTCATGGCCCACGTCGACGGCAGGGTGCCGAGCGACAACCCCTGCCACACGATCGAGGGGTGGGTGCACGACGCGCCGCCCGAGGCGCAGCGGACGCTGCACACGTCCGCACTCGAGACGATGGCGCTCATCCACGGGCTCGACTGGAAGGAGCACGTCGGCTTCCTGGACGGACGGGTTCCGCACGGCCTCGCCGAGTACTTCGACTACTACGAGCGCTTCTTCAGCTGGGCCGCGGGCGACCGTCCCCAGCCGGTGACGGAACGAGCGTGGGATTGGTTGCAGGCGAACAAGCCGAAGGGGTGGCAACCCGTCGGCCTGTCGTGGGGCGACTCGCGGATCTCGAACATGATCTTCGGCGATGACAACCGCCCGGTCGCGGTGATCGACTGGGAGATGGCCTCGCTCGGCGATCCGGAGATGGACCTCGGTTGGTGGCTCTTCCTCGACCGCCACTTCAGCGAAGGGCTCGGTGTGCCGAACCTGCCCGGCTTCCTCTCCCGAGAGGAGACCGTGCGGATCTGGGAGGAGCGAACGGGACGGCCGGCGGAGAACGTCGAGTTCTACGAGGTGTTCGCCGGGTTCCGCTTCGCCGTCGTCATGATCCGGCTGGCTCGGATGCTCATCGACGACGGGATCCTGCCGCCCGGCGACCCGATGGAGTACGACAACATCCCCACGCAGTGCCTGACTCGCATGCTCGACAAGATCTGAGGCCGCTGAAGTGCTCTCGCCGCTCGATGACTTCCCGTACCACCAGATCTCCGAGCCGATGCGCCACGTCGGCACCAGCGACCGGAACTTCTACGACCGCTACTACTTCAACTGCCACGGGAGCTCGGACGAGATCTTCGTCATCGTGGGCATGGGTCAGTACCCGAACCTGGGCGTGCAGGACGCGTTCGCGCTCGTGGTGCACGAGGATCAGCACCGCGTCGTGCGCGCGTCGCGCGAGCTGGGTGCCGACCGTGGCGACCTGTCGGTCGGTCCGTTCCACATCGAGGTGCTCGAGGGCCTCCGCTCGTTGCGGGTCCGGCTCGAACCCAACGCGTGGGACGTCGAGCTCGACCTGACCTGGGAGGGCGCGATGCCGGCCTTCCTCGAGACCCGCCACCTCGACCGCCAGTTCGGTCGCATCCTGTTCGACTCGACGCGCTTCGCGCAGACCGGATGCTGGACCGGCACGATCAACGTCGCGGGCAAGTCGTTCGACGTGACCCCCGATCGCTGGTGGGGGAGCCGCGACCGCTCGTGGGGCGTGCGGCCGGTCGGCGAGGCAGAGCCGCCTGGCATTGCCGGGTCGAAGCCGCACCCCGGGTTCTTCTGGGTGTACGCGCCGATGCAATTCGACGACCACTCGATGCTGGTCATCGCCCAGGAGCGCGCGGACGGCACGAGGATCATCGAGGAGGCGGTGCGCGTGTGGGCCGACCCCTCACGCGAGCCCGAGCTGCTCGGTCGCCCTGAGCACGAGATCGAGTACGTGAGCGGCACCCGTCTCGCCCGCCACGCGCGGCTCACGATGACGGACGCCGACGGGTCGCCGCTCGTGGTCGAGGTCGAGCCGCTGCTCCCCGCCTTCATCGGCATCGGCACGGGCTACGGGCTCGAGCCGGACTGGCGGCACGGCATGCACCAGGGCGAGCTGGTCGTGCAGGGCGTCCACCACGACCTCACGACGGAAGCAGGCCGGGCCGCGCTCTGGGGCATCGTCGACGCGGTTTCGCGGTTCGAGATCACGAGCGGCACCACCGCCGGTGCCGTCGGCCACGGCATGTTCGAGCACGCCAACATCGGCCCCTACTCCCGCTACGGCTTCAAAGACTTCCTCGACCCCGCCCCCTGAGCTTTCCGTTTGTGCGGTGATACCTCCGCAAAAACGCAAGTCAGCACCGAACAAACGGTACGGTGCGCGCAGTGACTGCTGCGGTCGACGATGCGCTCACCTATCGGGGGATCGCGCGCGATGAGCTGATCGCTGACCACCGGCTCGCCCTGATCAGCCGGGCGCTCGACGATCGGGAGATCAGCCTCCAGAAGCAGAGCAGGGTCTTCTTCCAGATCTCCGGTGCCGGGCATGAGGCGCTGCTGCTCGCGCTGGCGCACTCGCTCCGTTCCGGGTACGACTGGTTCTTCCCGTACTACCGGGACCGCTCGCTCGTGCTCGCGCTCGGCGTCACGCCGACCGAGATCCTGCTCCAGGCCGTCGGGTCGGCGGACGACCCCGCCTCCGGTGGTCGCCAGATGCCGTGCCACTGGGGACACCGCGAGAAGCACATCGTCACCCAGTCGAGCGCCACCGGCAGCCAGTGCATCCCCGCGGTCGGCTGCGCGGAAGCGACCCGCTACATCCAAGGCCGCAACCTCCCGGGTGTCGACGCGCACGGCGACGAGATCACCTACGTGTCCCTCGGCGAAGGCGCCACCAGCCAGGGGGAGTTCTGGGAGTCGCTCAACTCCGCGTGCCGGCTGCACCTGCCGGTGCTCTACGTCGTCGCCGACAACGGCTACGCCATCTCGGTGCGGGCCGAAGATCAGTCTCCGGCTCCGATCTCGGAGATGGTGCGCGGCTTCCGCGGGCTGGCGATCACGAAGATCGACGGGCGCGACTACTTCCAGACGCGTCAGTTCGGCGCCCACGCCGTGGCGCGTGTTCGTGCCGGCGAGGGCCCGGGTCTGATCCACGCGAAGGTCACGCGCCCGTACTCGCACTCGGCCGCGGACACCCAGTCGAAGTACCGGTCCACCGAGGAGCTCGCCGACGAGGCCGAGCACGATCCGATCCTCCTGCTCGAGCAGGAGCTGGTGAAGGGCGGTGTGCTCTCCCCGGACGACGTCGAGCGCCATCGCAGCGAGGCGAAGGACGTGGTCGCCGCGGCTGCGAAGGAGGCGCTCGCGACCGACCGGCCGGCACCGTCGACAGTGCTCGACCA
>JBEEGB010000410.1:0-3466 GCA_041166585.1 Acidimicrobiaceae bacterium | reverse complement strand
AACACCACCACCGCGAACGCCAGCCCGATGAACTCGGTCTCGGGTGTCGTGGTCTCGGCGAGGGCGACGCCGCCGGGGAGGACTTCGAGCCCGTCGAGCACGGGAGCGTGCTCGGTGATGGCGACGCCGAGCAGGGAGGCCTCGGTGCGATCGACATCCACTCCGAGGTTCACCTGGGCGAAGGCGAGCTGGCCGGCGAGCGGCCCCTCCCGCGCGATCTGGCCGACGCCCTCGGCGCTGTAAGGCGACACGACGGTGGCGCCTGGATGCTGCGCGACGCCGGCATCGTCCGGGAAGCCGCTGTCGACCAGCGCGAAGAGCTCCTGCATCGCGACCGCAACGCGCGGGTCGTCGACGCCTTGCTGCGCGCGGAACACGATGGTTCCGGACTGACCACCGGCGCCGAGCTGGGGGAAGTGCTCCTTCAGGACGGCGAATCCCCTGGCGCTGCCGGAGTTCGGGACGTCGAAGGTCTCCTTGTAGGAAGGGCCGACGGCGCCGACAGCTCCGAAGATGCTGACGAGCGCGACGAGCCAGAGCGCGACCGCGGCGAGGCGATGGTCGAAGCACCACCTGCCCAGTCGGCCCAGGAGTCCCGTTGCGGGAGCGCCGGTGCGTGAGGACGAGCGGGGTTCGTGGGTTCCGTGCATGGGCCGACTGTGAACGCCGCGGGTCGTGTCCGGGTTGAGCGCCGGTTGAGGCCCGCCCTCGGTAGGTTGCGAGCCGAGAGGAGCGCAGCGCGTGGTGCAGATTCGGCTCCTCGGCGGAGTTCACGCCGTCGACGAAAGCGGCGAACCGGTCGATATCGGGCCAGCGAGGTCGCAAGCCGTCCTCGCCGCGCTCGCGCTGTCGCCGCGGGTGGTCGTATCCGTGTCGCGCCTGGTGGCGATGGTGTGGGGCGACAGCCCGCCGCGCACGGCCGAGAAGACGCTGCAGTCCTACATCACCCGGCTCCGGAAGGAGCTCGGCGAAGCGGCCATCGTCCGCGTCGGCGCCGCGTACCGACTCGACATCGACCCCGCGGCGGTCGACGTCGTCCGCTTCCAGCGACTGCTCGACTCCGGCGATGTGGACGGCGCGCTCTCGGAGTGGACCGGTGCGCCGCTCGAAGGGCTCGACGCCGAGGGCCTGGCCCCGGCGGCACGCGGACTCGTCGAGCTGTGGCTCGGAGCGATCGAGGCGCAGCTCGCACAGCAGGTGGATGTCGAGCCGGCGGCGGCGATCGGACCGCTCACCGAGCTCGTTGCCCACCATCCGTTTCGTGAGGGTCTCTGCGCGCTGCTGATGACCGCGCTGTACCGGGTCGGCCGGCAAGCCGACGCGCTCGCCGCGTACCGCACCACGCGCAACCACCTCGTCGAGGAGCTCGGCGTCGAGCCGGGCCCGGACCTCCGGGCGCTGGAAAGCCAGATCCTCGGCCAGGACGACAAGCTCCGGCTCCGCGGGTCGGCCGGCGGGCTCAGCGGCAACCCGACGGGAACCGTGACGTTCGGGTTTGCCGACGTCGATGACGCGACGCGGTCGTGGGTCGCCCATCCCCACGAGACAGCCGCGGCGATGGCCCGCAACGATCAGCTCGTGCGGAGCGCCGCCGGCGACCACGACGGCCATGACATCTCGAAACGGGGCAGCTCGTTCGGTATCGCGTTCGAACGACCGGGTGACGCAGTCGCGTGGTCCCGCGACCTCCAAGCCGCGGTTCGCCGTGAACCCTGGCCGCGGGCCGTCGAGGTCCGGGTTCGGATCGGCCTGCACACCGGCGAGTCCGACGAGCAGGCCGGCAACTACTTCGGTCCGGTCGTCAACCTGGCCGCCTGCCTCGCGGCGGCAGGCCACGGCGGGCAGACGCTCGTGTCCGGCGCGACCGCGGCCCTCCTCGAGGAACCGGCACGGCTGCGCGAGCTCGGGACGTTCCGGCTCGATGGCGTCCCCGGCGAGCAGCGCGTCTACCAATGCGGCGAGGGTGCGCATCCGCCGGTCCGCAGCACCGACGACCGCCGCCGCGGCAACCTGCCTCGACGATCCGGCCGGCTCATCGGCCGTCACGAAGAGATGCACCGCATCTCCGAGGCGCTCGGCGCCGCACCCGTGGTGACGCTCGTCGGTCCCGGCGGGATCGGCAAGACCCGACTCGCAACTGCCGCGGCCCAGGTCGCCGAGGCCGACCTCGATGGCGGTGCGTGGCTCGTCGAGCTCGCCGCCGTCGCGCACTCCCGCGACGTGCCGCGTGCTGTGGCCGACGTCCTCGATGTGCACGAGAGCCCAGGCCACAACCTGACCGAAGCAGTGGTCGCCGCCCTCCGGGAACGACATGCGCTGCTCGTGATCGACAACTGTGAGCACGTCATCGAGGGCGCCGCCGAGCTCGTCCAAGCCGTGGTCGACGGATGCCCCTCGATGCAGGTGCTCGCCACCTCACGAGAACGGCTCGGCCTCGCGTACGAGCAGCTGATCACGGTCGGGCCACTCGACCCGATCGGTTCGGGCGCCGAGCTGTTCCACGAGCGTGCGCGCGCGTTGGACCCGACGTTCGACACCCACACCAGCCGGCTCGACGTCGAGGAGATCTGCCGTCGACTCGACGGCGTCCCGCTCGCGATCGAGCTCGCCGCCGCCCGTACGAGGACGATGCCGCCCGCCGATCTCCTGACGCGCCTCGACAACAGCCTGCGCCTGTTGACCGGCGGCCAGCGGTCTGGCGTCGAGCACCACCGCACGCTTCGAGCCGCCATCGAGTGGTCCTACGACCTCCTGTCACCGCACGAACAGCTGGTCTTCCAGCGCTTGTCCAGGTTCCTCGGACCGTTCGACCTGTCCGCGGCAGAGGCCGTCGCCGCGGCGGACGACGTCGACGCTCTCGACGTCGACGAGCTCGTCGCGAGACTCGTCGACCAGTCGATGGTGCTCGTCGAGTCCGGACCCTTCGGCCGGCGGTTCCAGCTCCTCGAGAGCATGCGCCAGTTCGGGTCCGAGCACCTCGTCGCCAGCGGCGAGGACGACGCCGTCGCCGATCGGCATGCCCGATGGTGCGTCGACCAGGTCAACCGCATCCACGACCTCCTCGCCGGCCCCGCCGAGATCGAAGGCGTCGCGCGCCTGAGCGAGCTGTGGCCGAACCTCCGTGCCGCAGTCGACTGGGCAATTGCTCGGCGCGACGGTCACCTCGCCCGCGCGCTCGTCGCCCCGGTGGCGGCTGAGGTCCTCGTGCGCAGTCACACCGAGATCGCCGAGTGGGCGGAGCGCATCCTCGCCATCGCACCACCGGACGACGAAGACCTGCTCGTCTTCGCGCTGAGCTTGGCGGCTCGGCGGCACTGGCGGATGCAGGACCGTGACGGATACGAACGTCTCGTCGAGCGCTACGGCGCGCCCGACCACCCGATGATCCATCACGTGCGGGCGATGGTGTACCAGGACGCCAACGCGCTCGTGCGATGGTGCCCGCAGGTGGCCGCCGAGCTCCGCC
>JBEEGB010000409.1:0-4745 GCA_041166585.1 Acidimicrobiaceae bacterium | reverse complement strand
CGGCAGGCCGCGGCCTGCGGGCGCGAGCCGTGTCGACGGTGCGCCGGGCGCGTCTCGGCAACGACGGCGTCGCCCACGCCGCCATCCTCGCTCGCCCGGCGGGCTGACACGGCTCAGCGTCCACTGTGGGCGCGGTCCGTGGGCCGGGCTCTGTGGAGCTTGGGCCGTGGTTTTCACGGCTCAGCGTCCGCAGAAGCGCCCGAGCCTCGCCCGTCTGCCCACTGTGGACGCTCAGATCCCGCCTGGTACGGCTCAGAGTCCACAGTGGGCGCGACTCGGATCAACGCACCGTGAACCAGAAGCCGGTGCCGTTGGTCGGCACGGCGGCCCAGGTGAACGTGTCCCAGAGCGGCGCGAGCAGGCCGTGGAGCTCGGGCTGGGTCGACACCCAGAAGTCGGGCAGCGTCACCTCGAGTCGGTCGCCGGCCAGCAACCACGCGGCGAGCAGGTACTGCTCGGAGTACCACTCGCCGCTCATCTGGGGCGGGTAGTCCCACGGGAGGAACACGTCGTCCACGTACACGAGCACGCCGGCGGGCAGGCGGGGGAGCACCTCGCAGAAGAAGACGGTGACGTCGCTGTTCGTGAACACGCGGTGTGACCCGTCGACCAGCAGCACGTCGCCGGCGGCGAGCGGCGCAAACACGTCCTCGTCGAGGTCTTCGAGCGGGGAGGCGATGTGCACGTCGGCCAGCCCGTCGAGCGCGGCGCGTGGGCTCGGGTCGATCGAGATCACCTTCGTCTGCAGGCCATGGCGCTCGATCGCACGGCGCGCGAAGCGCGTCGAGTTGCCCGCCCCCACCTCGAGGTACGTCGCCGGGTTGCGCTGCACCAGGAACCCGTAGAGCGACGCGGCGTCGAGGCCTTGGAACCACCCGTTCGTCCACGACGGGTCGCGTCCCGAGCCATCGAAGGGGATCGCGGCGAGCTCGTCGGTGAAGGGCAGCAACGATCGCAGCCGCTCCTCGTAGCGATCGCGGCCCGCGGTGATGATGCGGTCGAGCTCAGGGTGTGGAGGCTGCCCGTAGCCCCAGCGCGAGGCGGGACGAACGGGGTGATCAAGGATGATGGCCTGCCCCGGAGCCTCCGGAGCAGCTCGCGTCAGCGCGCCGCGAGCGGCTCGAACGGCGTGCGCAGCGGCACGAAGGCGGGACATGGTTTCGATCATCCCACGCGCCCGTGCGATGATCGGCTGGCGTCGGGGCGAGCTGGGCGGCCGGCAGGCCGGCCCGCAGGGGAGACATCGGGGCCGATGAGCGACGAGAACCAGGGAGCAGGGCCGAAGCGGCCCGGGTCCTCGTGGCACGCGTGGGCCGCTCAATCGGGCGCTGGTGCGCCCGCCGCTGACCCCCCGAGCGTTCCGGCCCCTCCGCTACCCTCGGCCTCGGTGGGAGGCGTCGGGGACGACCAGGTCGGTGCTCCCGCGCCGCTTCTGCCTGCGATCGTCGCCAGCATCGATCGCCTCGAAGCGGCGATCGCCTCGTTGGTGGGTCGCGTCGCCGCGCTCACGAGGTCATCTGAAGCGACGCGGCCGCTCCTGAGCGAGACGCTGAGCGACAACCTCGAGGCGATGGCACGGGTGACGAGCGCGCAGATGGTGCACGTCGATCAGATCGGTGACGGGCTCACCGCGCGCCTCGACACGCTCGATGCCGACGTGACTCGTCGCGTCGACGCGCTGGGCGCTGGCTTCGCCGGACCGCTGGGTGAGCTGGGCGCGATCATCTCGGGTCGTCTCGACGAGCTCAGCAGCACGCTGGGCACCGAGGTGGACGCGATCGTTCGCGGGCTGTCCGAGCTCGATGCGAGCTCGTCGCCACCGCTTGACCTCGCGCCCTTCGAGCGGTTGCAGACCTCGCTCGATGCGGTCGCCGCCGAGGTGAAGACCGTGGCGTCGGCGCCCCCGCCCGCGCCCCTGGCGCCCCCGCCGCCGGACGAGGAGAGCCCCCGCCTGCTCGTCGCGATCAGCGATCTCACCATCCAGCTCGCCGCGTTGCAGGACGAGGTGACGCAGCTGAAGCGTCGTGTGGGCGTCCGCGCCAAGGTCCCCATCGTCATCGACGACGCGCAGATGGACGACATCGCCCGCCGGGTGGCCGCGCTCGTCGCCAGCAAGCTGGAAGAGACCTTCGAGATCGCGGACTGAACGAGTCGAGCCGGCCGGGCTTGCACGGCGCCGGCGCGACCAGTCCCTATCATGGGACGGTGCCCGCCCCGGAGCCAGAGCCCGCCGAGCGGGGACTGAAGGAGGCCTGCGGGGTCTTCGGCATCTACGCCCCGGGTCAACCCGTCTCGCAGATGACGTACCTCGGGCTCTTCGCCCTGCAGCACCGTGGCCAGGAAGCTGCGGGCATGGCAGTCAGCGACGGCTCGTCGATCATGGTGGTCAAGGAGCAAGGGCTCGTCGCCAACGCCTTCGATGACAGGACCCTCGCCGCCCTGACGGGCAATGTGGCCATCGGCCACACCCGCTACTCGACGACCGGGTCGAGCACGTGGCGCAACGCGCAGCCCGTGTACCGCAGCGTGGGCCTGACGCCCGACACCACGGTCGAGTTCGCGCTGGGCCACAACGGCAACCTCGTGAACACGGGTGCGCTCGCCGAGGAGGCCGGGATGCTGCCCGGCACGGTCTCCAGCGACAGCGACCTCGTCGCCGAGCTGCTCGCGGCCGAGGTGGGCCAGCATGCCGGGGACACCAGCGACGGGCGTGAGCTCGAGCGGGCGCTCATGAAGGTGCTGCCGCGGCTCGAGGGAGCGTTCAGCTTCGTGCTGCTGGGCGAGGGCAACGTCATCGGGGTCCGCGATCCGCACGGGTTCCGGCCGCTCTGCCTCGGACGGCTCGACCAGGGCTGGGTGCTCGCCTCGGAGACACCCGCGCTCGACATCATCGGGGCGCACTTCGTGCGCGAGCTCGACCCCGGCGAGATGGTCATCATCGACGCCACCGGCTACCGATCCGAGCGCCCCTTCGTCGACCCGCCCGAGCCGGCGCTCTGCCTCTTCGAGTTCGTCTACTTCGCCCGTCCGGACAGCCGGCTCTACGGCCGCAACGTCCACCAGGCCCGTGTGCACATGGGCGAGCAGCTCGCGCAGCAGGCCCCCGTCGAGGCCGACATGGTGATGGGCGTCCCCGAGTCGGGGGTGCCCGCCGCTGAAGGGTTCGCTCGGGTGAGCGGCATCCCCTTCGGTCAGGGTCTCGTCAAGAACCGCTACATCGGCCGCTCGTTCATCGCGCCGAGCCAGGAGATGCGTGACCAGGCGGTGCGCATGAAGCTCAACCCCTTGCGCGAGAACATCGAGGGCAAGCGCCTCGTCGTCGTCGACGATTCGATCGTGCGGGGCACGACGCAACGCCAGCTCGTCAAGATGCTGCGCGCCTCGGGCGTGAAGGAGATCCACCTCCGCATCACCTCGCCGCCGATCAAGTGGCCGTGCTTCTACGGCATCGACACCGGCGACAAGGGCGAGCTCATCGCCAACAGCCTGACCGTCGACGAGATCCGCGACTACGTCGGCGCTGACAGCCTCGCCTACCTCAACCTCGATCGCCTCAAGGAGTCGACCGGCGCCACCGGGGCCGGGTTCTGCACGGCGTGCTTCACCGGCAGCTACCCGGTCGAGGTCCCCGTCGACCTCCGCAAGGACGTCCTCGAGCACAACTCGATGCCCCCCGGCGAGCTGGAGCGCACCCTGCGCGAGCCCACGCTCCCGAACCTGGGCTGAGGCGGCGGGGCAGCCCATGGGCGAGAGCTACGAGGACGCAGGGGTCCACATCGCCGCGGGCGAGGAGGCGGTCGAGCGCATCAAGCGCCACGTTCGCTCGACGTTCCGCCCCGAGGTCATCGGCGACATCGGCGGGTTCGGCGGGTTGTTCGCGTTCCCCCAGCACCGGTTCCGCAACCCGGTGCTCGTGTCCTCCACCGACGGCGTGGGCACGAAGGCGCTCATCGCCCAGGCGGTCGGCCGCTTCACCACGATCGGCATCGACCTCGTCGCCATGTGCGTCGACGACCTGGTGTGCCAGGGCGCGGAGCCGCTCTTCTTCCTCGACTACGTGGCGGTGGGCAAGCTCGATCCGGACCACATCGACCAGCTCGTGGAAGGGGTTGCGGAAGGCTGCCGCGACGCCCGGTGCGCGCTCATCGGCGGCGAGATGGCAGAGCACCCCGGCGCCATGGAGCCCGGTGAGTTCGATCTCGTGGGCTTCGCCGTCGGCGTCGTCGAGCGCGACCAGCTGCTGACCGGCGAGCACGTCCGGTCCGGCGACGTGCTCATCGGGTTGCCGTCGCCGGGGCTTCGGTCGAACGGCTACTCCCTTGCTCGCAAGGTGCTGCTCGAGCGCGCCGGTCGCGCCCTCGACGGCCCCGCGTTCCAGGGCGCGCACCACAGCCTGGCCGACGAGCTGCTGGTGCCGTCGGTGATCTACGCCCCTGCCGTGCTCGAGGTGCTGCGCGTGGTGGACGTACGGGCCATCGCGCACATCACCGGCGGTGGGATCCCCGGCAACCTCGTGCGCGTGCTCCCGGACAAGGCGGACGCGGTGGTCGACCAGAGCACTTGGGAGCCGCCCCGGATCTTCGACGAGATCCAGCGTCTCGGTGACGTGAGCGACGCGGAGATGGCGAAGGTCTTCAACCTCGGCATCGGCATGATCCTGGTCGTGCCACCCGACGATGTCTTCCGGGCCATCGACGTGCTGCGCAGCAGCGGTCATGCCGCCCGGCGGATCGGCCAGGTCGAGG
>JBEEGB010000408.1:0-3197 GCA_041166585.1 Acidimicrobiaceae bacterium | reverse complement strand
CCCATCGCCTCGGTGAGGTTGCCGGCCTGCTCGAGCAGGTCGTCGCGCCGGTTGCGCCACGCGTCGTCGACGGCGCGGCAGATGTCGAGGAACGCGGGCATGCCGTGGCGCCGCTGGTTCGGGAAGTAGGTGCCGCAGTAGAAGGGCCGGCCGTCCGGCGTCATGAAGACGGTCATCGGCCAGCCGCCGTGCCCGGTCATCGCCTGCGTGGCATCCATGTAGATGGCGTCGACGTCGGGGCGCTCCTCGCGGTCGACCTTGACGTTCACGAAGAGCTCGTTCATGACCGCCGCCGTGTCGGCGTCCTCGAACGACTCGTGCGCCATCACGTGGCACCAGTGGCAGGCGGAGTACCCGATCGACAGCAGGACGGGGCGATCCTCGGCGCGCGCCCGGGCGAAGGCCTCGTCCGCCCACGGGTACCAGTCGACGGGGTTGTCGCGGTGTTGCCGCAGGTAGGGGCTGGTCTCCCCGGCGAGTCGGTTCACCGGGCGACCCTATCGACAGCGGTCAGTTGTTGTAGCGGTCCGACGAGCTGGACGAGGTGGCCCCGCTGCCCCCGGCGAGCGTGTCGCCGACCTTGAAGAAGAACGCGCCCTGCATGCCGCTCGACTGGTGGAAGCGGCAGTGGAACTCGGTCGCGCCGGCCGCCGGCAACGTCACCTCGACGTCCTTGCTCGCACCCGGCTGCAGGGTCTCGTCGACTCCGAGCGCCGTGCTCGTGAACGTGTGGGCGTTGCTGCCCGTGTTCTTCAGCGTCAGCTTCACCTTGCCGCTCGGCGTGACCTTGATGAACGACGGGTTGATGTAGAAGTCCTCGAGCTCGACCGTGAGCGCGCCGCTGGTGGCGTCGCCTTGGCTCGGGCTGTTCGTGGTGCCCGGCAACGCCACCGGGGCGCCCGAGCCTGAGCTCCCCGCGCTCGAGCCCGCCGCCGTCGTGGACTTCTTGCTGGATCCACAACCCGTCATGACGAGGCCGACGGCTGCCAGGAGCACCATGATCTTGCGCATGTCGGATCATACGGACGGAGGCGGCGGAGGGATTGTCCCGCCGCAGCCGCTCGCCAATCCCTCTGCGCCCCTGGTCCGTACGTCTGCTGTGTGGCACTCCTCGGACGAGGCGGTGGTCGCGGGCATGGCCGCCGGCGACCCCGAAGCCGCGCTCGTGCTGGTGCGCCGCTACCAGCACCGCGTCCACGGTGTCGCCCTCGGCATCCTGCGCGACAGGGGTCGGGCTGAAGATGTCGCCCAGGAGGCGTTCTTGCGAGCGTGGCGCCACGCCAGCGCGTTCGATGCCCGCCGCGGTTCCGTCGCCACCTGGCTGCTCACGATCACCCGCAACCTCTCGATCGACTCGATCCGCGTCGAGCGGGCTCGCCCGGCCGACGCCAGCGACGTCCTGGACCTCGCGCTCGTCGACCCCCGACCCGGCCCTGCAGAGCGGGCGACGGTGACCGACGAGGTGCGCCGCGTATCCGAAGCCCTGGCTCTGCTGCCGGTCGCGCAGCGCAGGGCGGTGCTGCTCGCCTCCTTGCAGGGGCACACGGCGAAGGAGATCGCGGAGCTCGAAGGGATCCCGCTCGGCACCGCGAAGACGCGCATCCGCACCGCGCTGCTGCGGCTCCGCGACGAGCTCACGCTCGATCGGGGGGCGAACCGGTGATGCCGTGTCTCGAGCTCGAGCAGGTGGCGGCCGACCTGGCCCTCGGGCTCGTGTCAGGCGACGAGCGGGCCGCGGCGCTGAGCCATGTGGAGAGGTGCCCGGCGTGTCGAGAGCTCGTCGAGGAGCTGTCGCGCGCGGCTGACGCCCTCGTCCTCCTCGCTCCGGACGTCGAGCCGCGGGCGGGGTTCGAGCAACGGGTGATGGCCGCGCTCGACGTCCCCTCCCGCCGGCGATGGGCACGTGTGCTGGTCTGCGCCGCGGCGGTCGCGCTGATCCTCGTCGCCGGTGGACTCGTGGGTCGGCTCACGGCCGGGAGCAGCCCGTCGTCGTCGCTGGCGAGGGCGAGGATGGTCACCCCCGGCGCGGTCGACGTGGGGGAGGTGTACGTGCTGCGGGGCGACGCTGGCTTCGTGCTCATCACCGTGCCCCGTTGGAGCGGCCACGCCGGGGACTACTACGTGCAGCTCGGTCTGGACGACGGGACGACGACCGCGCTGGCCGCGGCCAGCGTCGACCCCGCACGGGGCTCGTATGCCGCGGCGGTGAGCGGGCCGGGTGCCACGGTGGTGAAGGTCGCCCTCGTCGACGCCGCCGGCCGCGTGCTGTGCGCGGCGGAGCTTCCGGCCTAAGGGGCCGTGCGACGCCGCCTACGATCCGGCCCCGTGGAGCTCTCTCTCGAAGGCAAGGTCGCGCTGGTCACCGGCGCGTCGCGGGGCATCGGCAAGGCGATCGCTGAGGCGTTCGCCGCGGCCGGGGCCCAGGTCATGCTCTCGTCGCGCAAGCAGGAGGCGCTCGAGTCGGTGAAGGCCGGCATCGGACGCGGTGACGACGTCGGCGTGTTCGCCGCGAACGCGGGCGAGCCCGACCAGGCCGAGGCCGCGGTGCAGGCCACGATGGACGCGTTCGGCTCCGTCGACATCCTCGTCAACAACGCGGCGACGAACCCCTACATGGGCCCGAACATCGAGATCGACCTGCCCCGCTACGACAAGACGCTCCAGGTGAACCTGCGCGGCCCGCTGGTGTGGACCCAGGCGGCATGGCGGGCGTCGATGCAAGCAAACGGTGGCGTGGTGCTCAACATCGCCTCGATCGGTGGTCTCACCGTGGAACCGTCGATCGGGATCTACAACATGACGAAGGCGGCGCTGATCCACCTCACCAAGACGCTGGCCGCCGAGCTGTCGCCAGGCGTGCGGGTGAACGCCATCGCGCCCGGGCTCGTGAAGACCGACTTCGCCCGCGCCCTCTGGGAGCCGGCGGAGGAGCAGGTGGCACGGCGCACGCCGCTGCACCGGCTCGGTGAGCCCGAAGACATCGCAGCCGCGGCGCTGTTCCTCGCCAGCGATCTCTCGTCATGGATCACCGGTCACACCCTCGTGGTGGACGGCGGTGCGATGGTCCGCCCCGCGGGGTAGCCGATGCGCCGGGGAAGCGGTCTGCGGTGCGAGTCGTGCCGCATGCCGCTGCCCAGGGAGGCGGCGCGCTGCCCCTCCTGTGGGCACGAGTCGGGCTCGTGGGTCGGTACCGGCGC
>JBEEGB010000407.1:0-11522 GCA_041166585.1 Acidimicrobiaceae bacterium | reverse complement strand
CACCCTCGGGAGGCGGGCCTTCAGCGAATTCACGTTCCAGGTGGCGATGCGCACGGATCGCACTTTAGGGATCCGCCAATAAGGTGCACGCCGTGCTCACTGCGACGGTGTGGTCGGACTACATCTGTCCGTGGTGCTACCTCGGGCGCGACCGCAGCGCGCTCATCGAGTCGCTCGGCGTGCCCGTGACGGCCATGCCGTACGAGCTGCACCCTGAGCTGCCCGCAGCCGGCCGGGCGGTGAAGCAAGGTGGACGGCTCGCCGCGGTCCACGACGACATCGCCAGGCAGTGCGAAGCGGTGGGCCTGGCCTTCGAAGCGCCCACGCACATCCCCAACAGCCGGCGCGCGCTCGAGACCGCCGAGGTCGTGCGCGATCGTGACCCGGACGCGTTCACACGCCTCGACGCCGCGCTGTTCGACGCACACTTCGTGCGAGGCCTCGACATCGGTGACGGTGACGTGCTCGATGACCTCGTCGCCGCCGCCGGGGCCCCCGCCCCGGCGGTGCGTGCCGCAGTTGATCAAGGCGCCGGCCGCGCCGCCGTGGCCGCGTCGATGGACGACGCGCACAACCACGGCGTGGCCGGCACCCCAGCTTGGTTGTTCGGTGACCTGGTGATCCCGGGAGCGCAGCCCCGGGAGCTGTTCGAGCGGGTCGTGACCCGCCTTCGAGCACAGGCCTCCGCTGGTTAGCTAGCGCTTTTTGGCGGTCCGCTTGGCGGGAGCCTTGCGAGCCGTGGCCTTCTTCTTGGCTGCCGTCTTGCGGGCGGGTGCCCGCTTGGCAGTGGCCTTCTTCTTCGCTGCCGTCTTGCGAGCCGGAGCTCGCTTGGCGGTGGCCTTCTTCTTGGTGGCCTTCTTGGCGGCGGTCTTGCGGGCGGGTGCCCGCTTGGCGGTCGCCTTCTTCTTCGCTGCCGTCTTGCGAGCCGGAGCCCGCTTGGCAGTGGCCTTCTTCTTGGTGGCCTTCTTGGCCGCGGTCCGCTTGGCCGGAGCCTTGCGAGCCGATGCCTTCTTCGCTGCTGGTGACACGAGCGCCTCCTGGGCGTCTTGCTGGTTGGTACCGGCCGCCGAAGCGACCGCCTTGGCGGCATCGCTGCCGCGTTCGGTCTTGGTGATCGCGGTCGCCGGCACCACATCGATGCCGCGGCGGCCAGGATCGAAACGGGTGACGACGAACGATCGGGTCTCCCCGAGGTCGAGCACCTCGCGGGCGCTGCGAGGCGGCGGCTCTCCGAGCGAGCGCAGCGGCACGTAGCACTGGGCTGCGCCGACGCGGACGTAGGCACCGTGCGACGAGAAGCGGTCGACCACGCCTTCGACGGTCGAGCCGACCGGGTGATCCACGACGAACGACGCATAGGTGAGCTGTTCGTTCAGCGCGTTGGCCGCCACCGGAGTGCTCCCGCCGCCCCCACCGGAGCCGCCGGCGCGCCGGCGACGCCCGCCCGAGCGACCCGCGGTCGGCGCGGCCTTGGCCGGCTCGACCCTGCCCGTCGCAGCCCTGCCCGCCTCGGCCTTGACCGGCTCGGCAGCCGTCATCGCCGCGGAGCGTGCTGCCCGGGCCTTGCGGGGCGGCGGGACCGCGGGGACGGCCGGGAGCGGCTCAAGCGTCGCCAGCTTCCGGGGCGCCTTCTTCGCATCACGCACCGAGCGCCTGCTGGTGGGACCGCGCACCGGCGCCCTGAACACGAAGACCCAACCGACGTGGGGTACGGGCTTCCCACCGATGAGGCGGCCTTCATCGAACAGCCACGTGTACTTGCCGTGGAACTCCTGGAACGAGTCATTGGACAGCACGTCAGCGTTCGCACGATCTGCGATCTGCAGCACGAACGCATCACCGCGACCGATCGCGCCGGCGGGCGGCGTGATCAGCTCGCCGTTCAACACCGCTTCTTCGTAGGTCGGGAGCTCCTTCGCGTCGATGCGATGACCGAACGTCGCGTCGACGACGACGGTGACGTTTTCGAACGCGTACTCGGCGAGC
The DNA here is from genome assembly GCA_041166585.1 of Acidimicrobiaceae bacterium. GTDB lineage: Bacteria > Actinomycetota > Acidimicrobiia > Acidimicrobiales > JACDCH01 > JBEEGB01. Next base: position 9,536 of record JBEEGB010000407.1, on the reverse strand, counting down.
AACGCGCGCACAGCTTCGTCGAGCTGCTTCAAACTTGGCGCGGCGCGACCCTCTGTTGCGATGTTCGAACCATCGACGACGACGTGTGTTCCCGACATGACGTGTGCAAGTCAATCAAACAGAGCGCGAACGAACGCGGATCATCTGTTGTCGTTACTGTGCATCACATGTCAACAGGCGATGAAGATCCGACTGCAGAGGTCACCGATCTGCTGCAACATCTCATCCGCAACGCGTGCGTGAACGACGGCACCGCGGGTTCAGGTCACGAGACGCGCAGCGTCGATGTGCTGCATCAGTACCTCGGTGACAGCGGTCTCGACATCGAGACGTACGAGTCGATCGAAGGACGCGGCAACCTCGTCGCGCGCATCGAGGGCACCGATCCCACCGCGCCGTCGCTGTTGTTGATGGGGCACACCGATGTCGTGCCCGTCAACGCGGATCGTTGGCAACGCGATCCGTTCGGCGGGGAGCTGGTCGACGGCGAGGTGTGGGGCAGGGGCGCGGTGGACATGCTCAACCTCACCGCGTCGATGGCAGTCGCCACAAAACGCCTGGCGCACAAGGGTTTTCGGCCTCGCGGCACGCTCATCTACCTCGCCGTCGCAGACGAGGAGGCGCTGGGCACGTACGGCGCGGACCACCTCGTCGCGAACGAGCGCGATGCGGTGTTCGCCGACTACGTGATCACGGAGTCGGGTGGCATCCCGATCCCGAGCCCTGGTGGCATCAAGCTCCCCGTCATCGTCGGCGAGAAGGGAACGTGGTGGTGCACGTTGCGCGTCACCGGAACGCCTGGCCACGCGTCGCAGCCGTATCGCACCGACAACGCGCTCGTGAAGGCCGCGGAGGTCGTACGTCGATTGAGCGAGTTCAAGCCGCCGACGGTCTTGCACGACGTGTGGCAACGCTTCATCCGCTCGATGGGCTACCCGGAAGAGATGACCGCGCCGCTCCTGCGCGAAGAAGGATTTCTCGACGTCTGCGACGCGCTTCCGCTCGGGATGGGTCGCCAATTCCACGCATGCACCCACACGACGTTCGCGCCGACAGTGATCCACGGAGGCACGAAGACCAACGTCATCCCCGACACCGTCGACCTCGAGATCGACATCCGAACGCTCCCCGGACAGACCGCCGACGACGTTCGTCGCTTGCTCGACGAGGCACTCGGCGACCTCGGTGACCAAGTCGAGATCATCTCGTCGACGAACGATCCGTCGACAGCGTCACCGGTCGAGACGCCCCTTTGGGAATCGCTGGAGCGCGTGACGAAGCAGTTCTACGAGCACAGCGCGACCGTGCCGTTCCTCACTGTGGGCGCCACCGACGCGCGCTTCTTCCGACGCGCCGGCTCCACCGCGTACGGATTCGGGTTGTTCTCGACCGCGTTGAGCCTCGAGGACTACGGCGTGATGTTCCACGGCGACGACGAGCGCGTCGACACCGAGTCGCTGCGCCTTTCAACCGAGCTGTGGCAGGCCGTGGCCGCCGACATCCTCACCTGACCTACGAGCTGAGCTGGTTCTTCCGCTCGACCCAGCCCTGCACGAGGGTGCCGAAATGGGCCGGGTTGTACACATCCTCTTCGTACGACCACAGCCCGTCCCCTGCGTACTTCAGGACGGTGAGGTTGTACGCCTGGTGGATGCTGCCGTCGCCGGGATCGGCCATGCGGTTCCACACCTGGCACACGATCCACCCGCGGTCCTCGTCCACGATGTACCACTCGATCGGGAACTCGGGCATCGTGTTCCCTGGGAACTCCGACATGCACCCGGTGATCCACTCTCGGATCGCCTCCCGGCCCTCGAAGGTGCCGTAGTGGTGCTCGATGTAGGTGGCGTCGACCGTGAAGTGGTCGGCCCACCTGCTCCAGTCACCGGTGCGGCCCGCTTCGGCGCCGTGGGCCTGGTAGTCGGCGAAGGCCTGCTCCAGCTCTGCTCGAGGGAAGCCCATCAGACGGCCACGAAGCTGTCGACGAGGCCTTTGAACTCGGTGGGGCTGGCGTTGGCACCCGCTGCGTAGGTGATCACCCACAGCGCGCCGGCCGCCTGCACCACGCCCTCCTTGCCGTGGATGGAGGCGGAGGACCCGTCGGGGAGGTTGATCGCCAGCGTGAACGCGACCTGGACCGCCTTGCCCGCCGGCACCGACAACGGTGTCGCCGCGACCTCCGTGGCGCCGATGCCTTCGAGCTGCTTCACGATCGCGTCCGAGAAGGTCTTCGTCGTGGGGTCGATCGCGCCTGGGGTGCGGATGATGTTGATGCTGTCGACGGGAGTGCCCTGGCCGGCCGCCGCAGCGTCGATGGCCAGCAGCTTGCCGCCCTGCGCGAGGAGGTTCTTCGCCTGATCGAACACCGCGCTGAGCTGTGGGTTGTCCGAGCCGAGCGCAGCCTTGATCTGGTCGAGGGTCTGCGTCGTGAGGTCGAAGACGCGCATGCGCTCGGGGAGCGCGATGGCGAAGCCGTCGGCATCGCTGCGGAACGGCACGAAGCCCTTCGGCGCCTGGATGGCGAGCGGGTCGGCCTTCGTGGTGCTGGTGGTCGACTTCGGCTTCTTGGTCGTCGAGGTGTCGGTCGCGCTGTCGCTCGACTGCGTCGACTTGGTCGTCGACGCGTTCTGCTTCTTGTCGTCCTTGGTGACGAAGAAGAGCACTGCCGCGATGAGCACGATGACCGCGCCGATGATGCCGAGCAGCGGGCCGCGCCCGAGCCCGCCCTTCGGCGGTCCTCCTGGCGCCGGCGGTCCGCCGGTGGGTGGGGCCGCCGGAAGTGGGGCCGCCGGAAGTGGGGCGGTCGGGGCTGCGACCGGCGCGGACTCAGGCGGGTACCACTTGCCGTCCGACGCCTGCCACCACCCTGGACCCTGTGACTGCTCAGTCATGTCTCCCCCACTCTGTCGCCGGCCTCGCTGGCCGGAACAACGTAGGCGCGTCGAGCCGAGTTCCCCTGTTCTCCTACGATGCGCCGCCGTGGCTGACATCCGGGCGACGCTCTGGGACTTCGGCGGCGTCATCTCCTCGAGCCCGTTCGAGGCCTTCCGCCGCTACGAGCGCGAGCAGGGCCTCCCCGACGACTTCCTGCGCACGTTGAACGCCACGAACCCCGACACCAACGCATGGGCGCGCTTCGAGCGCAGCGAGGTGTCGTTCGAGGAGTTCTGCGTGCTGTACGAAGACGAAGCCCGCAGCGCCGGTGGTGAGCTCGATGGGCGCGAGGTCATGGCGTGCCTGAGCGGCGAGGTGCGGCCGCAGATGGTCGAAGCCATACGCCGTTGTCGCGCTCGCCTGGCAACGGGCCTCATCACCAACAACGTCGCGGCGATGGACGAGGGTCCCGGCTGGCGCAACGTCGTGCCCCTCGACGAGCTGTTCGACGTCGTGATCGAGTCGAGCAAGGTCGGCTACCGCAAACCCGACGCCCGCATCTACGAGCTCGCCTGCGAGCAGCTCGGCGTCGAGCCGGCCGAGGTGGTCTTCCTCGACGACCTGGGCGTGAACCTGAAGCCGGCGGCGGCGATGGGCATGACGACGATCAAGGTCGTCGACGCCGACGCCGCGCTCGCCGAGCTCGAGGCCGCCGTCGGCTTCGCGCTCCGGTAGCGCGAACACCGCTACGCTCTGCGGCCGGGACCAGGGTGGGCTGGCGAACCCGGGAGGAGCTCCATGGCTGAGGGCGACGTGCTCGAGCGGTACCGCACCGAGAAGGGCGGTGATGAGCGGCGCGAGTGGCGACGCGTGCCCGTCGTGTTCTCGGTGCACTGCCTGCGACTCGGGCGGCGTGGCATCGACACCGCCGTGAAGGTCGTGGACCTCTCACCAGGCGGCATCCGCTTGATCTCACCGAAGCAGCTCGACGGCGGTGACGTCGTGGAGCTCACGTTCTCCGTGGGAGACATGAAGATCCCGGTGCGCGGGCTCGTCGTCTACACGACCACCACGGACGCGGACGAGCGCCACGCGCACGTCGCGTTCACCGGCCTCGGCGACGCCGCCCTGAAGGGACTGGCCCGCCTCCTCGACTCTGCCGAGTCCGGCGCGGCATAGCGCTTTCGAGCGGAGCGAAGCGAGTGAAGGCGAAACCTAGACGCCGTCGATGACGGCTGCGGTGACGAGCTGCTCTTGTTCTTGGACGTGCACGGCGTGGCTGCCGGTTGCGGGGCTGCCGGACTCGTAGCGGCTGATGCGGCGGATCGTGTACTCGTCACCGAACGAGTCGTAGAGGCGGCCCTTGGCGAAGTTCCACGCGCCCATGTTCTCGGGCTCCTCCTGCAGCCAGACCAGCTCGCGCGCGTTCGCGTAGCGCGCCAGCGCCTCGGCCAGGTACTCGGTCGGCCAGGGGTAGAGCTGTTCGACGCGCAGCACGGCCACCGGCGTCCCGACCTCGTCGCGCTTCGCGATCGCGTCGTGCGCGACCTTGCCCGAGGCAAGCACCACGCGCTGAACGGCGTCGGCATCGCCCGAGAACGTCGGGTCGTCGAGCACCTCGTGGAACGACCCGTGCGTGAGGTCGTCGACCTTGGAGCGTGCGGGCTTGGCTCGAAGGAGCGACTTCGGTGTGAACACGATGAGCGGCTTGCGCACCTCGCGGTGCATCTGGCGACGCAGCAGGTGGAAGTACTGCGCCGCCGTGGTGCAGTTGGCGACCTGGATGTTGTCCTCTGCGCACAGCGTCAGGAACCGCTCGATGCGAGCCGAGGAGTGCTCAGGGCCCTGGCCTTCGTAGCCGTGCGGCAGCAGCATCACGAGGCCTGACGTCTGTCCCCACTTGTCCTCGGCCGCGACGAGGTACTGGTCGATGATGATCTGCGCCCCGTTGACGAAGTCGCCGAACTGGGCCTCCCACGCCACAAGAGCGGCCTTGTTCGCCACCGAGTAGCCGTACTCGAAGCCGACGGCCGCGTACTCCGACAGCAGCGAGTCGTAGATCCAGAACTTCGCCTGGTCGGGATCGAGGTAGGTGAGCGGCGCCCACTCCGCGCCCGTCTCGTAGTCGACCAGCACCGAGTGGCGCTGCGAGAACGTGCCGCGTCGCGTGTCCTGACCTGCGACCCGGATGTCTTTGCCCTCGAGGAGCAGCGAACCGAATGCCATCGCCTCGCCGAGCGCCCAGTCGACCTCGCCCTCCTCGCGGAACATCTTCGTGCGGGCGTCGAACTGCCGCGTCAGCTTGGGATGGATGTGGAAGCCATCAGGTGGCGTCGACATCACGTCGTAGATGCGCTCGATGGTCTCGCGGGGCACACCGGTGTCGACGCGAGGCAGACAGCCCAGCGGCGGCGGCGGCGCTTTGGCCACGATGCCGGGCTGGGGCGCGTGCTGACGGGTCTGCTCCAGCGCCTGCTGGAGCTTCGACTGGAAGTCGTCGAGCGCGCGCTCGGCCTCTTCGAGCGAGATGTCGCCCCGCTTCACGAGCGACTCGGTGTAGAGCTTGCGCACCGAGCGCTTGGCGTCGATCTTCTTGTACATCAGGGGCTGCGTGTAGCTGGGATCGTCGCCCTCGTTGTGACCGAGCCGCCGGTAGCAGATCATGTCGATCACGACGTCCTTGTGGAACTGCTGGCGGTACGCGAACGCGAGCCGCGCCACCCGCACGCACGCCTCGGGATCGTCACCGTTCACGTGGAGGATCGGCGCCTGGACCATCTTCGCGATGTCGGTGCTGTACTCCGACGAGCGGGCCGACTCAGGTGGGGTGGTGAACCCGAGCTGGTTGTTGATGATGAGGTGGATCGTGCCGCCGACGCGGTAGCCCTTGATCATCCCCAGCTGCAGGGTCTCGGCCACCACGCCCTGCCCCGCGAACGCGGCGTCGCCGTGCACGAGCAGCGGCAGGACGGAGAACGACCCAGGGTCGTTGATGAGGTCCTGCTTCGCCCGCACCATGCCCACGACCACCGGATCGACCGTCTCGAGGTGGCTCGGGTTGGCCGACAGCTCGATCTCGATCTCCCTGCCCGATCGCGCCACGAACTTGCCCGACTGGCCGAGGTGGTACTTCACGTCACCTGAGCCCTGCGTCGACTCAGGATCGACCGCGCCCTCGAACTCCTTGAAGATCTGGTCGTACGACTTGCCGACGATGTTGGCCAGCGCGTTGAGGCGACCTCGGTGCGACATGCCCATGACGACGCTGTCGAGGTCGGCGTCCGCGGCTTGCTCCAGCACGGCGTCGAGGATGGCGACGGCCGACTCGGCACCCTGCATGCCGAAGCGCTTCTGTCCGACGTACTTCGTCGCGAGGAACGTCTCGAACGCCTCCGCGGCGTTGAGCCGGTCGAGGATGTGCCGTTGATCCTCGGGCGTCACGTCCCGGCCGACGTTCTCGACCTGATGCTGGATCCAGTGCTGCTCGTCGAGCTCTTGGATGTGCATGTACTCGATGCCGACCGTGCGGCAGTACGCGTCACGCAGCAGACCGAGGATCTGACCGAGCGGCAGCCGGTCGACGCCACCGAGCCCGTTCGTGAGGAACTCGCGGTCGAGGTCCCAGATCGTGAGCCCGTACGTCGCCGGGTCGAGCTCGTTCTCCATGTGCGGCTCGGTCCACGCCAGCGGATCGAGGTCGGCGATGAGGTGGCCGCGCACGCGGTAGACGCGGATGAGCGTGTCGACAGCAACCTGCTTGGCGAGCATCGCCTCTTCGCGGTTGACCGGGTTGACGTCTCGGCGCCACTGGACGGCTTCGTAGGGCACGCCCAAGGCGCGGAAGATCGAGTCGTAGAAGCCGTCGGCACCGAGCATCAGCTCGTGCACGCGCTGCAGGAACACGCCGGACTCGGCGCCTTGGATGATGCGGTGGTCGTAGGTGGACGACACCGTGATCACCTTCGACACACCGAGGTCGGCGAGCGCGGCCGGGTCCGCGCCCTCGTACGCGGCGGGCACCTCGATGGCACCCACACCGACGATCACGCCCTGGCCCGGCATCAGCCTCGGCACCGACTGCTTCGTGCCGATCGTGCCGGGGTTGGTCAGGCTCAACGTGGCGCCGGCGAAGTCGTCGGGGCTCAGCTTGTTGGAGCGCACCTTGCGGATCAGGTCCTCGTACGCGCCCCAGAACCCACGGAAGTCCATCAGGTCGGCGTCGCGGATCACCGGGACCATCAACGTGCGGCTGCCGTCGGACTTCTCGACGTCCACCGCGATGCCGAGCCCGACGTGCTCGTGGCGGATGACGACGGGCTTGCCGTCCTTGTCCCTGGCGAAGGACGAGTTCATCACCGGGACGGTGTCGGCGATGGCCCGCACCACGGCGTAGCCGATCAGGTGCGTGAACGAGACCTTGCCGCCCCTCGTCCGGCTGAGGTAGCCGTTGATCACCTTGCGGTTGACCTCGAGGAGCTTGGCCGGCACCTCATGGAAGCTGGTGGCGGTGGGGACGCTGAGGCTCGCCTCCATGTTCTCGACGATGCGAGCCATGGCACCCCGGATCGGTTGCCCTCCCGGGTCAGGGGCACCGTTCGTGACGACGGGCTTGGGCTGTGCAACCGCGGGCGCAGCCTTGGTGGGCGCCGCCTTCGTGGCAGGTGGTGCGGCGGCCTCGGGTGCAGCCTCGGCCGGCGCTGCCGGTGCGGCCGCCGGCGGTGGGGCGGCATCACGCTTGTAGTCGGCGAAGAACTCCTGCCAGCTCTCGCTCACCGACTTCGGGTCGGCCAGGTACTGCTCGTACATCTCATCGACGAGCCACTCGTTGGGACCCAGGTTCTGCTGCGTTCCTTGCTTCTGCGCCACGGCCTGTGAGCCTACGGTGTCGCCGTGCCGGAGCCTTACCGCGACCCGACCGTCGCCATCGACGACCGCGTCGACGACCTCCTCGTCCGGATGACCATCGACGAGAAGGTCGCCCAGCTCGGCGGCGTGTGGATCACCCAGCTGGTGAGCGGCGACCGCCTCGACCCCGAGCGGACCGCCCAGCGAATGCGCAACGGCATCGGGCACGTCACCCGCATCGGTGCGTCGACGGGGCTCCGACCGCAGGCCAGCGCCCGCTTGATGAACGAGGTGCAACGCATCGCCGTCGAGGGCACCCGCCTCGGCATCCCGATCGTCGTGCACGAGGAGTCGACCGGCGGCCTCTGCGCAAGAGACGCCACCGTCTTCCCGCAAGCGATCGGCCTGGGCGCCACGTGGGACCCGGCGCTCGTCGAGTCGGTCGCGGGGGTGATCCGCGAGCAGATGCTGGCCGTCGGGGCACGCCACACGTTGGCGCCGGTGCTCGACATCGCCCGCGACCCGCGGTGGGGTCGCGTCGAGGAGACCTACGGCGAGGATCCGTTCCTCGCCGGCACCATCGGCACGGCCTACGTCCGCGGCCTGCAGACCGACGACCTGCGCGCCGGCGTGATCTGCACGGGCAAGCACTTCCTCGGCTACGGGCTGTCCGAGGGTGGGCTGAACCACGCGCCGGTCCACCTCGGTCCCCGTGAGCTCCGCGAGGTCTACGCGGAACCGTTCGCGGCGGCCATCCGCGACGCCGGGCTGGCATCGGTCATGAACTCCTACAGCTCGATCGACGGGCTGCCGTGCGCCGGGTCCCCCGCCATCCTCGACGGCCTCTTGCGCGACGAGCTCGGCTTCGACGGCGTGGTGGTCGCCGACTACTGGGCCGTCACGTTCCTCATCACCCAGCACAGGACCGCAGCCGGTCCGGCCGAGGCGGCCGCGCAAGCCCTGCGGGCCGGCATGGACCTCGAGCTGCCGGCGCTCGACTGCTACCGGACGCTCGTCGACCAGGTGGCGGCGGGCGACGTGGAGGTCGGCCTCGTCGACCGGGCCTGCCGGAGGGTGCTGGCGTCCAAGCTGCGCCTCGGCCTCTTCGAGCAGCCGTTCGTCGACGAGGGCCGCGCCATGGAGGTGTTCGACACACCGGCGCAGCGCGACCTCGCGCGACGAGCCGCGGTCGAGTCGATCGTGCTGCTCAAGAACGAGGGCGGCGTCTTGCCGATCGATCGAGGCGCTCGCGTCGCGCTCATCGGACCCGCCGCCGACGATCCACGGCTGCTGCAGGGCGACTACCACTACGTCGCGCACCTCGAGATCACCTACGAGGGCGCGCCGGAGAGCGTCGACAACCTTCCCTTCGACGGCCTCCTCGAGGCGGGCGGGGCGTTCGCGCCGGGGCCGCACTACACGCCGCACGTCACCCCGCGCGCTGGACTCGAGGCGGCTGGTGCGCACATCACCTGCGTTGCCGGTTGCTCGGTGTCGGGCGACGACCGCTCGCAGCTCGACGCGGCAGTCGACGCTGCGAAGCAGGCAGATGTTGCGGTGGTGTGCGTCGGCGGCGAGTCAGGCCTGATGCCGCACTCCACGGTCGGCGAGGCGCGTGACGCGTCCGACCTCGGCCTCACGGGCCTGCAGCAAGAGCTGGTCGAATCCGTCGTGGCGACGGGCACGCCCACGGTCGTCGTCGTCATCGGCGGCCGGGTGTTCGCGCTGCCCTGGATCGCCGAGCACGTGCCGGCTGTGGTGCAGGCCTGGCTGCCCGGCGAGGAGGGCGGAAACGCCATCGCCGACGTGCTGCTCGG
>JBEEGB010000406.1:0-2999 GCA_041166585.1 Acidimicrobiaceae bacterium | reverse complement strand
ACGCCGGGCCGAGTACTGGCGCGAGGTGCACGAGCACACCGGCATGCCGTGGCCGGAAGGGCTGCGATGGGTGCCGGTGCGAAGCGAGGTTGCCGGCCGCGCGGTCAAGGCGGCCGAGCAGCAAGGTCAAGACGTCGGCCGCTGGCTGCTTCGCGCGCTGCGCGAGTCGTGCTTCATCGATGGTCGGCCGGCCGACGACCGCGAGCGGGTGCTGGCCTTGTCCGAGTCGGTGGCGGGACTCGACCGCGACCGGCTCGCAGCTGACCTTGACAGCACCGAGGTCGACGCAGCATGGCGGGCGGACCGCGACGAGACCCGCGCGCCGAACGACTACGTCCGCACCCTGCAGGAGACCCACGTCGGGAAGGGCAACGCCAAACCGGACGGGGACGGTTGGCGCTACGTCTTCCCGACGCTGCTGTTCCGTGGGCCCGGGGGCGAGCACACCGTCCCCGGGTGGCAGCCCTGGGAGCGCTACCTCGAAGCGATGGACGCCGCTCGCCCCGGGAGCACCGTCGACCCGCGTCCGGATCCCTCTCCTGACGAGGCGCGAGCAACGTTCGGTTCGCTCACCGATCGTGAGCTGTCGTTCCTCTGCGCGGAGGAAAAGTCCCGGATGTGACAGTTCGCGTCGTACGCGTCGTGAGCTGATCCCGCCCGCCGCCTGTTTGTCGCCGCGCGTTCCGGCAGGAAAGGTCCCGTCCACCATCAGTTCGGTGGCCTCCGTGCCGATGGGGATGTCAAGAGAGTCGCCCGAACGGGCGCTCGTCCAACTGGGGGACGGCGGTGGAAGAGCTGGCAAGCCCTGCATCGGGCCGGCACTTCGCGGGCGGGAACACGCAGTTCGTCATCAAGTTCCTGCGCACCATGACGCCGCCCGGGACGGTCGAGCGCGTGCTGCGGCTCGCTGGTGAGCATCGATCCGCCGACGAGCTGAACGACGGCGTGACGTGGAGCAGCTACGCCGAGTTCCGGGCGCTGCTCGCCGCCGTCGGAGCCGAGCTCGGCGACGACGGGCTCATCGGCATCGGCCTGAACGCGTTCGCCGAGGTGTCGGTCCCCGACTCCGCGGCCATGCTCCAAGCCCTGGGCTCGCCGTCGTTGCTGTACGCCGACCTCGCTCCAGCGGCCGCCCGGCTCACGCCGGTGGTCGAGCTCGAGACCGAAGAGCAGGGCCCGAACGCCTGGACCGTGAGCCAAGCGTTCAAGCACGGCTTCGAACCGTTCCGCGAGTTCTGCGAGTACTCCCGCGGCCTCTTGAGCGTCACGCCGCGGCTGTTCGGCTACCCGCCGGCACGAGTCATCGAGGAGCAGTGCCAGGTCCTCGGCGCGGAAGCGTGCCGGTTCCGCGTGACGTGGGAGTCGACCGATGAGCCCACTCGTCGGGCGGAGCACCTCGAGCTGCAGCTGCAGGTCTTGCAGAGCAGCCTCGAGGCCCTCCAGGTGACCGTCGGCGACCTCGTCTCCGGCGAGGAGCTCGACGAGGTCCTCGCCCGCATCATCACATCAGCTGGCCGGGCCGTGCGTGCGCCCGGCTTCGTGCTGGCCATCGAGACGGGCATCTCGAACTCCCAGCGCGTCTACTCCGATGGCTGCACCCCGGGCGAGGCCGCGCAGATCGCCCACGAGCTGCTGATCGAACGGCGCGAGACCGACGCCAACTGCCTGGTCGTGGAGCTCTCGTCGACCCGGTGCACCTACGGCCGCCTGGCTGCGTTGAACCCCCACAGCGAGTTCTTCCCCGAGGAGCTCGTCACGCTGCAGGCATACGGCCGGCTCGCCACCGCGGCCCTGGACTCGGCGGCGGCACTCGAGGAGACGCGCACCCAGGCAACGCGAGCCGAGGCACTGCTCGCGTTGTCGAGTGCGTTGGCCGAGATCGTCTCGACCGAGGAGATGGCGCAGCGCATCGCGGAAGCCGTGCCCTCGGTCATCGACTGCGATCGAGCGATCGTGGTCCTCACCGACTCACCGACGCTCGGCCGCATCGCCGGCGTCCACGGGTACCCGGACGACATCACCGCCGTCCTCAAGGGCAACACGTTCGCCATCGAAGGCGAGGTGGAGGTGGCGATGTCCATCCGTCTGTATGAAGCGGGCACCCCGGGAGCCAGAACCGCCGGCCAGAAGTTCATGGACAGGACCGGCAGCGTCGCCGCGGCGACCTTCCCGATCGCGTCGAGCGGTCACGTGCTCGGCTTCATCACCGCCAGCGTCACGAACCGCTCCGAGCGGCTCACCGGCTCCCGTGACCTCGAGGCGAGGCTGCGGGGGTTGGCCGGACAAGCCTGCACCGCTCTCAACAACGCCACCCTGCTCGACCAGATCCGCCGCCAGGCACTCCATGACGGGTTGACCGGTCTCCCGAACCGCGCCCTCATCTTGGATCGCGCCGAGCAGATGCTGGCGCGGGCGCATCGGGACAGGCGAGCGATCGCCGCGTTCTTCATCGACCTCGACAACTTCAAGACGGTGAACGACACACTCGGCCACGGCGCGGGCGACGAGCTGCTCAAGGTCGTTGCCAACCGTCTGTCGTCCGCGATGCGCGCCAACGACACCGTGGGCCGTCTCGGCGGCGACGAGTTCATCGTGCTCGCCGAAGGCTCGTCGCTCGACGCTGGGCCCGAGGTCGTCGCCGCGCGACTCCTCGACGCGCTGGTCGCGCCCTTCGAGCTCGCCGGTCACGAGGGCATCCCGCTGACGACGTCGGCCAGCATCGGGATCGCCACCGGCCAGCGCACGTCCGCGAACGACCTGCTTCGCGACGCCGACATCGCCCTCTATCGCGCAAAGGAAGCGGGCAAGGCCTGCGCCGTGGTGTTCGAGCCGTTCATGCAGACAGAGGTGTTCGACCGACTGGAGCTCGAGCTCGACCTACGAGCGAACCTGTGTGAGCAGTTCTTCATCGCGTATCAGCCGATCTTCGACCTGGCCACGATGGAGATCACGGGGGTCGAGGCGCTGCTTCGATGGGATCACCCCGACCGCGGCATCGT
>JBEEGB010000405.1:0-3748 GCA_041166585.1 Acidimicrobiaceae bacterium | reverse complement strand
AGAACATCTCGGGCAACCGCTTCGCCGGCGCCATCGTCGCCGCGCTGTTCCTGCGCGAGTTCGTGGCCGACGGCATCCCGTGGGCGCACCTCGACATCGCCGGCCCCGCGTTCGGCGACGCGGACGATGGCGAGCTCTGCGCCGGCGGCACCGGCTTCGGTGTCCGCACCTTGCTGGCCCTGCTCACGAGCTACAAGAAGCCCTGACGACCGGGTCCGATCGTTTGTGCGGTCCTGAGTCGGGTTTTTTCCGACTCACGACCGCACAAACCGAAAGGGCAGAGGGTCAGGAGGCGGCTTCTTCGGCGGCGAGGAGGGCTTGCTGGTGGCGGGTCCAGGCCCAGGCGACCGCGTCGCGGGCGATGGCCGGGTGGTAGCGCCAGCGGTGCAGCTGGCGCTCGGAGGTCTCCACGTCCTCACCGAGCTCGAGCAGGCTGAGGGCGAGGTGGCGGGCCCGGCGCCGCATCCGCTCGGTGTCGCCGTCGGGGCTGTACATCTCCTCCTGCCACGACCGGTGCAGCAGCTGGAGCGCGGGCGCGAGGCGCACGACCTGGCCGCGGTTGAGCGGCGGGATCTTGCGCCGGGCGAGCAGCACGTCGCCCGGCTCGTCGAGGTGCGCGAGGCGGAACTGGCAGAGCCGCTGCACGGTGCGGGCGAAGGGCGAGCTGCGACCTCCCTTCGTGCCCACGCCGAGGGCCCGGGCGGTGTCCTCGACCGAGAGGTCGAAGCCCGCGGGTTGCAGCTCGAGCTCGTTGGCCAGCCGGCGCAGCAGCAGCACCGACGTCGGCCCGAGCAGCGAGAGCCAGAACCGCTCGACGTAGGCCGAGCGCGGGTCGTGGCCGATGTCGTCGACCACGGCATCTGGCCACGGGCGGACGGCGAGCGAGGTGGGCGGGGGGGCGGGGTCGGACGTGGTGGCGGCGAGCATGGGTCGGCTCCTGGCGCGGCAGCGGGCGGATCAGGAGGGGAAGTGACTTTCGTGCACTTTCATGCATCACCGGTTCGGTGTCAAGGTCGGGTACGGTCACCTCCAGTGCAGGAGCAGCTGGACCGGGTGCGGGGCTGGGTCGACGCGGCCGAGCGGATCGCCGTGTTGACCGGTGCCGGCATCTCCCCCGACAGCGGCATCCCCGACTTCCGCGGTCCGAACGGTGTCTGGACGAAGAACCCGGCGGCGGAGAAGACGGCGACGCTCTCGCACTACGTGTCGGACCCCGAGGTGCGCCGCCAGGCGTGGCGGGGACGGCTCGAGTCGCCGGCATGGACGGCCGAGCCGAACGCGGGCCACCGCGCCATCGTCGAGCTGGAGCGGCGGGGCAAGCTGCTGGCCCTCGTCACGCAGAACGTGGACGGCCTCCACCAGCGCGCGGGGAGCGACCCGGCGAAGGTCATCGAGGTGCACGGCACGATGCGCGAGGTCACGTGCCTGTCGTGCGACGAGCGGGCGCCGATGGAGCGGGCGCTCGAGCGCGTCCGCAACGGCGAGGACGACCCGGCGTGCCGCACCTGCGGCGGCATGCTCAAGTCCGCCACGATCTCCTTTGGCCAGCCGCTCGTGACCGAGGACCTCGACCGCGCCGAGGCGGCCGCGCAGCAGTGCGACCTGTTGCTCGCGGTCGGCTCGACGCTCGGCGTGTACCCGGTCGCCGCGATCGTGCCGGTGGCGAAGCGGCACGGGGCGAAGATCGTGATCGTCAACGGCGCGCCTACCGAGATGGACGACATCGCGGACGCGGTGCTGCAAGGCCCGATCGGCGAGCTGCTCCCCGCGATCACGAGCGCGGGCACGGGCACAGCGCCATGAGCACGCGCCTCGTCGATCGCGTGTCGGGGATGCTGGCGTCACGCACCGACCGCCGCGGCTTCCTCGTCCGCAGCGCGATCACGGGCACCGCGCTCGTGGCCGCCCCGGGCACGTTCGTGCTGCGGCCCACCACCGCCTATGCCGCGGTGTGCAGCTGCAGCGGCTCGTCGTGCGGGTGTGGCTCGTTGTGCTGCGACGGCTACACCGAGATGTGCTGCACGCTCAGCGGCACGAACCGCTGCCCGCCCGGCACCTACGCGGGTGGTTGGTGGAAGGCGGACGGCTCCGGGTTCTGCGGCGACGCGCCCCGCTACTACATCGACTGCAACGTGGTGCCCGGCCAGAGCCCGTGCGGCTGCGGATGCGCCAACGGCGACTGCGACAACCGCAAGTCGTGCTGCACGGTCTTCCGCTACGGGCAGTGCCACCAGGAGGTTCCCAGCGTCACGGCGATCATGTGCCGGGTCATCACGTGCACGCCGCCGTGGGTGTTCGACCGTGCGTGCACGACGACGCCCGCCACCGACAACGGCACCGGCGGGCACGACCGACCCTGCCTGCACAATCCGATCGGCAACATCGACGGCATGGCCGCGCTCGCGCCCGGTCGCGTGCGCGTCGTCGGCTGGGCGGCCGATCCCGACACGTCCGCGCCGTTGGACATCGACATCTACGTCGACGGAGCGTTCAAGGCCAGGACGCGCGCCGACGGCTCCCGTCCCGACATCGCGTCGGCGTTGCCGGGCGCAGGGCCGAACCATGGCTTCGACGTCACCCTCGACGTGCCCGGCAACGCGGTGTCGCTGTGCGCGTACGCGATCAACCAGGGAGACGGCTCGCAGAACCCGCTGCTCGCGTGCTGGCCGGTGCCGCACAACCCGTTCGGGTCGGTGGACGAGGTGTCGCAGGTTCCCGGCCAGGGCTACCGCGTGCGCGGCTGGGCGATCGACCCCGACAACCCGGCCCCGACCGACGTGCACGTCTACGGCGACGGTGCGCTCATCGCCGTGCTGCGCGCCGACGCCAACCGTCCGGACGTCGCGGCCCTGCTGCCCGCCTACGGGGCGAACCACGGCTATGAGGCGGTGATCGCCAGCGGCGCGCGCAACGTGTGCGTGTACGCGATCAACTCCGGCGCGGGTTCGTCCAACACGCTCCTCGGCTGCCGGGTGATGGCGCACGAGCCCTTCGGCAACGTCGAGCTGGTGGCGATCGTCCCCGACGGAGGCATCCGCGTGAAGGGATGGGTGATCGACCCCGACACGGCCGGCTCGATCAGCGTCGACGTGTACGCCGACGGCGCCAACGGCACGCGCATCGTGGCCGACATCGACCGTCCCGACGTCGCCGCCGCCTACCCGGGACACGGTCAAGCGCTCGGCTACGACGTCGTGCTCCCGTTCCCCGACGCCCGCTCGGTGTGCGTGTACGGCATCAACGCCGGTGCCGGTGGCAACGCGCTGCTCGGGTGCCGGCAGCTGGCCCACGAACCGTTCGGCTCGCTCGACGGCGTGACGGCGGAAGGCGGAGGGCTGCGGGTGCGGGGATGGGCCGTCGACCCCGACCGGGCCGGACCGATCGACGTCCACGTGTACGTCGACGGGAGGATCGCGGCGATGCTCACGGCCAACGGCGACCGTCCCGACATCGCCGCCGTCTTCCCCGGCTACGGAGCCACCCACGGCTACGACACGGTCATCGCCGTCCCCCGCGGCAACCACTACGTCTGCGCCTACGCCATCAACCAGGCCGCCGGCTCCACCAACCCCACCCTCGGCTGCACCGCGGTCGCGTTCTGACGGCCCCTCCCATTTCGTTTGTGCGGTGCTGAGTCGGGGCGGATTCAAGCGGCGGTTGCAATGAGCTCGGCGAGCTTCTCCCATGGTTTCATGGCGTTGAGGGTTTTGCGGGGACGGTCGTTGAGTTCGTGGGCGACGGCGTCGAG
>JBEEGB010000404.1:0-2577 GCA_041166585.1 Acidimicrobiaceae bacterium | reverse complement strand
TGCCCGAGCCGTCACCGGCCGCGGGGCAGGTGCTGGTGCGCACGCTGGCATGTGGGATCTGCGGGTCCGACCTCCACGCGCTGCAACACGGCGAGCTGATGGTCGAGATGAGCGAGCAGGCGGGCGCAGCCAACCCCGACGACCTCATGCGCCCCCAGATGATGGACCTGAGCCGCGACGTCGTGATGGGCCACGAGTTCGCCGCCGAGGTGATCGAGCTCGGGGCCAACGTCGGCAACGCGGCGGTCGGCGACGTCGTCGTCTCGATGCCGATCACGTTCGACGCGAACGGCGTCTATCCCATCGGCTACTCGAACGAGTACCCCGGCGGCTACGGCGAGCTGATGGCCCTGTCCGACATGCTCGTGCTCAAGGTCCCGAACGGTCTCGACCCGCACCACGCGGCGCTCACCGAGCCGATGGCCGTCGGCGTCCATGCCGTGAACCGCTCGAAGATCGCGCCCGGCGAGGCCGCGGTGGTGCTGGGGTGCGGACCGGTCGGTCTCGCCGTGATCGCGGACCTGCGTCGCAAGGGCATCGAGCCGATCGTGGCCGCCGACTTCTCGCCCACCCGACGCCTCCTCGCGACGGCGATGGGCGCCCACGAGGTGGTCGACCCCCGCGACGAGCCGGCCGTCGACGCGTGGCGCAGGATCGATCCGCAACGGGCGAGCCGCACGCTCGTCCTCTTCGAGGCCGTCGGCGTGCCCGGCATGCTCGACAGCGCCATCGCGGCCGCGCCCCGCAACGCCCGGATCCTCGTGGTCGGCGTCTGCATGCAACCGGACACCATCCGTCCCATGCTCGCCATCGGCCGCGAGCTCCAGATCCAGTTCGCGCTGGGGTACGACCCGATGGAGTTCGCGGCGACGCTGCAGGCGATCGCCGACGGCGAGCTCGCGGTTGACGCCCTGATCACGGGTCGGGTGGGCATCGACGACGTGCCCGACGCCTTCCGGGCGCTGGCCGATCCCGACGCCCATGCCAAGGTGCTGGTGGTCCCCGGGGTTCAATAGCGCTCTCCTGCTGCCGATGGGTACTCGGCTGCAAGCAGGATCGGAGTTGGTGTGGCCGAGACCAAATTCCGCTGCCCCGAGTGCGGCGCCAAGAACAAGCCGGCCGTCCGCTGCCGTCTCTGTGGCGGGATGCTCCCTGGGGGCCTCGAGCGCCAGCAGGAGACCGCGGGCGGCACCGAGACCTTCACCGACCTGGTGGAAGCCGAGCGGGCGGCGTGGCGCCAGTACGACGAGGGAAACATGTCCTCCGCGTCCAAGAGCCGCCGGCCGCCGGAGCTGCCGAAGACCGACGGCGCGATCGAGCTCCCGGTCCCAAAGGGTGGGTGGCTGCGCCGACGGTGAGGTCAGGACACCCGCGCCACGAGCACGCGGTCTCGACCAGCGGCATCGACACGGGTCTCGGCTTCGGCGAACCCCTCCTGGCGGGCGAGCGCCAGCGCGGCCGCTGACTGCGTCTCGCCGATCTCCACCACCAACGCGCCTGGGCGACGCAGCCACACCGCTGCCTCTGCGACCACGGCCTCGATCGCCTCGAGGCCTGTCGGTCCCGCCACGAGCGCGGTGACGGGCTCCCACTCCGCGACCTCGGCCGGCAGCTGCTCGCCCGTCGCGACGTACGGCGGGTTGGCGACGACGAGGTCGATCGCGCCCCGAAGCTCGGACGGCAGGGGCGAGAACCACGAGCCCGCCGCCAAGCGCACCCTGGCCGCCGCCCGGCCGGCACCGGCGAGGTTCGCCCTCGCCACCTCGATGGCATCAACCGACGCGTCCGTCGCCCACACCTCGACGCCCTTGCGCTCGACGGCGACCGCCAACGCGATCGCGCCCGAGCCGGTGCCGAGGTCGACCACGACCTTGCCGTCCAGGCGGTCGAGCTCGGCCAGGGCGTGTGAGACGACCTCCTCGGTCTCCGGCCGCGGGATCAGCACCCGCCCGTCGACGAACAGGTCGAGCGACCGGAACCCCCAGCGGCCGAGCACGTACTGCAGCGGCTCACCGCCGGCGCGGCGGTCGACCATCGCCGACCAGCGTGCGTAGGTGAGGAGCTCGGTCTCCTCATCGAGGTTCAGGATCAGCTCGGCTCCTTCCCACCCGCTGGCCTCCTCGGCGATGCGACGCGCGTCGGCGGCATCACCCAACCGTTCGGTGCCGGCCGCCAGCAACGCCCGCCACGTCGGCGCCTTCGTGCGCTCGCTCACGTCGCCTCGCGGAGGCGACGGGTCTGCTCGTCGTGGATCAGCGCGTCCGAGATCTCCTCGAGCTCACCCGTCAGCACCTTGTCGAGGTTGTACCGGGTCAAGCCCGGGATGCGGTGGTCGGTGACGCGGTTCTCCTTGTAGTTGTACGTGCGGATCTTCTCCGACCGGCCGCCTCCACCGATCTGACCACGCCGCGTCTGGGACGCCTCGGCGGCCTGGCGGTCCTGCTCGAGCTTGAGCAGGCGGCTGCGCAGCACGACCAGCGCCTTGGCCCGGTTCTGGATCTGGCTCTTCTCGTCCTGCATGGCGACCACCAGCCCCGTGGGCACGTGCGTGATGCGCACCGCCGAGTCGGTGGTGTT
>JBEEGB010000403.1:0-4678 GCA_041166585.1 Acidimicrobiaceae bacterium | reverse complement strand
GTCGAGACGAAGCCGGGTTCGATCGGTGTCCCCCTCCCCGGCGTGCACGTGCGCCTCGTCGACCCGGACGGCGACGACGTGCTCATCGGCGACTCAGGCGAGCTGTGGGTGAAGGGCGACAACGTCTTCAAGGGCTACTGGGAGGACGCCGCCGCTACCGAAGCCGCCCTCACGCCGGACGGCTGGCTGCGGACGGGCGACGTCGCGGTGGTCGACGACGACGGGTTCCTGTTCCTCGTCGATCGCGTGAAGGACCTCATCATCGTGTCCGGGTTCAACGTCTTCCCGGCCGAGGTGGAGGAGGTGCTACTCGAGCATCCCGGCATCGAATCGGTCGCCGTGGTCGGCGTGCCCCACCCGTACTCCGGTGAGGCCGTGAAGGCCTATGTGGTCGTGAAGCCCGGCCGGTCCCTGGAGGAGGACGACGTGATCGCCTTCGCCGCCGATCGCCTCGCTCGCTACAAGTGCCCCGACAAGGTGATGTTCGTCGACGAGCTGCCCCAAGGCGCCTCAGGCAAGATCCTCCGCCGCGCCCTGCGCTGACCACCCCGGAGCTGACCCCGCACTCCCAGCGAATGTTGGATGCGAGACGGTGTGATCACACCGCCTCGCGCCGAGGTTCGGCGAGGGTGAGGGTGGCGCGACGGGGCGTCGTCGTGAGAAGGAAGCCCGCGAAGATCACGGTGATCCCGACGACGAGCGAGATGGCGAAGCCGTCCATCTCGTTGACGACTGAGTTGAGGATGCCTCCCGCGCCGAGGACGATCGTGCCGACCGCGATGAACGCGTTGGCGACGGCCAGCCTCCGCGTGGACGCACGCTTCGCCAAGCGGATCGCGCTCCACACCGCACCCGCGACGATCACCAGCGCGGCGATGCCCGAGCCCGCGGCGGCCATCACGCGCGGGAGCGGGCCGAACACGTCCGAGCCCTGCGGGAGCCGGCCGCGCTCGATGGGTCCGGTGATCGGGGCGACGAGGACGACCCCGGTCGCGAACGCCGCGAACGCATGCACCCCGGCCGCCACCCTCCGGCCCACGGCCGGGCCGGCCAGCAGCTCGACGGTGCCGAGTGCGAGGTAGGGCACGTTGATGATGGCGCCGAACAGGTAGAAGAGGCGGAACCACACGTCGTTCCAGCCGAACGCCACGCCGCCCCACAGCGCCGCCGAAGCCGCGGCGAACAGGAACAACGCGATGGTCCATGCCGCTTCGTGACGTTTGCGCCGATCGAGCCATCGCTCGAGCGTGCTGGCGGCGAAGGCCAACGCGATCAGCGTCGAAGCCGCGGCCAGCGCGAGGTGCGTGCTCACCCTTCCACTATGGCTGAGTCTCCGGCCCTCGCCTAGGCGAGGCTTGTGTCTCGGGCCCTCGCCTCGGCGAGGGCTGTGTCTCGGGCGCTCGCCTCGGCGAGGGCTGTGCTTGTGACCATGTGCACGCCGGCCGTACGCTCCACCCCGTGAGCGGCAGTGCGGCCCGGCGGAGGATCCCCGAGGCGACCGTGGCGCGGCTGCCCGTCTACCTGCGTAGCCTCCTCGAGCTCAACGGCGACACGACGACCGTGTCATCCGAGCGGCTGGCCGAGATGGCCGGCGTCAACGCAGCCAAGGTCCGCAAGGACCTCAGCTACCTCGGGTCCTACGGCACACGCGGCGTCGGCTACGACGTCGAGTACCTGCTGTTCCAGATGAACCGCGAGCTCGGCCTCCACCAGCACTGGCCGGTCGCGATCGTCGGCATCGGCAACCTCGGCCACGCCCTCGCCAACTACGGGGGCTTCGGTGCCAGCGGCTTCCACATCGTCGCATTGGTCGACGCCGACCCGGCCAAGGTCGGCCAGCTCGTTGCGGGTCAGGCCGTGCGCTCGATCGACGAGCTCCCTGAGCTCGTCCGCGCCCACAACATCGCCATCGGCATCATCGCGACGCCGGCCGGTGCCGCCCAGGGCGTCGCCGACCACCTGGTCGAGGCCGGTGTGCAGTCGATCCTCAACTTCGCGCCGGCGTTGATCAACGTGCCCGACGGGGTGTCGTTGCGAAAGGTCGACCTCGCGGTCGAGCTGCAGATCCTGAGCTTCCACCAGCAACGACGATCGGGCATGAGCGGACCGTCGCTCGACCACGCGCTCGCTGCCGACTAGTGCCCCGAGTCGTGAGTCCGTTGATGGTTTCGGCGAGGGCTGGGCGTCGCTCGCAAGGACGAGACCGCAGGCGCAGTGGACCCTGCGGTGAGGTCGAGGACGCCGCGAGCGGTGTTCAGACCCGTCGAGACCACGACATGATTTACGACTCGGGGCACTAGCCCTCGGCCATGGCTGCTCACGAGCCGCGCTACCCGCGGCACTATCCCGTGAACCTCTTGCTGCGAGGCCGCCGGTGCCTCGTCGTCGGCGGTGGACGGGTGGCGGCGCAGAAGGTCCGTGGCCTCCTCGACGCCGAGGCGGACGTCCACGTGATCGCGCCGGACGTCGACGAAGCCATCGCCGCGCTCCCGGGGGTCACGATCGACCGCCGGGCGTACCGCGCCGGCGACGTGGCGGGACACCGCATCGTGGTGGCGGCCACCAACGACCCCGACGTCAACCATGCCGTGGCCGCCGAGGCCGAGGCTGCCGACATCTGGGTCAACGTGGCGGACGACCCCGACCACTGCACGTTCACGCTGCCGTCGAGGGTGCGCCGCGGGCCCGTGCTCGTCACGTTCTCCACGGCCGGCACCAGCCCGGCGCTGTCCACCTGGCTCCGCCGCCGCTTCGAGGACGAGATCGGCCCCGAGTACGAGGTGCTGGCCGGGTTGCTGGCCGAGGCTCGAGACGAGATGCGTGCGAGGGGCGAGTCGACGGAGGGCCGAGGTTGGCAACAGGCCCTTGATTCGGGAATGCTAGAACTCGTCCGTCAGGGCAACCTCACCGAAGCCAAGGAGCGCCTGCAGGCGTGTCTGTCGTCGTCATCGGACTGAACCACCGCACTGCGAACCTCGAGATGCTCGAGCGCACCACCGTCGACGCGTCGCGGCTGCCGAAGGTGCTCCATGACCTGTGCGCTCGCACGCACCTGAGCGAAGCGGTGGTGCTGTCTACCTGCAACCGCACCGAGGTCTACGCCATCGCCGAGCGGTTCCACGGTGGCTACGAGGACGTCCGCGACTTCTTCTCCGAGCTGTCGTTCCTCGCACCAGAAGAGCTGGGCGACCACCTCTACGTGCACTACGACGAGGCCGCGGTGCGGCACCTCTACTCCGTCGCCAGCGGGCTCGACTCCGCGGTGCTCGGCGAGGGCGAGATCCTCGGCCAGGTGGCCGACGCCTGGTCCACCGCCCGCGCCGAGGGCAGCGCCGGCACCTCGCTCAACCTGCTCTTCCGCCTCGCGCTCGAGGTGGGCAAGCGAGTGCGCACCGAGACCGGGATCAGCCGGGGCATCACCTCGGTCGCGCAGGCTGCGGTGGCGATGGCCGCCGACCGGCTCGGGAACCTCACGGGTCGGCGGGTGCTCCTGCTCGGCGCTGGCGAGATGGGTGAGGGCATGGCCCTCGCGCTCGCGGCTGCCGGTGCAGGTGAGGTCGTCGTGGCCAACCGCACCGCCGCCAACGCGGAGGCGCTCGCGGCACGCGTGGGTGGCCGGGCTGCGGCCCTCTTCGATCTGCCCACAGAGATGGCAGGCGCCGACCTGCTGCTCACGTCCACCGGTGCGACCTCGATCATGGTCGAGCACGGCGACCTCGAGACGGCGATGACGTCTCGCGGGGGACGCCCCCTGCTCGTCGTCGACATCGCCGTGCCTCGCGACGTCGATCCGTCGGCTGGTCACCTCGAGGGTGTGACCCTGCTCGACATGGACGATCTGCGTCGCTTCGTCGAGGTGGGCGTCTCGGGCCGCCAGCGCGAGGCGAGCCGAGCGCGCGTCATCCTCGACGAGGAGCTCGATCGCTACCGCGCCGCGACGTCTGCACGAGAGGTCGCCCCCCTCGTCGCCGCGATGCGAGATCGTGCCGAGCAGGTGCGCAGAGCCGAGCTCGAGCGCTTCGCCGGCCGGCTCGATCAGCTCGACGCACGCCAGCGCGAGATGGTCGAGGCGCTCACCAAGGGGATCGTGGCCAAGCTGCTCCACGAGCCAACCGTCCGCCTCAAGGACTCCGCCGGCACCCCCAAAGCCGAGCGCCTCGCCGACACCCTGCGCGACCTCTTCGATTTGTGACCCCGCTCGCCGGACCGGACGTTCGGCACTGATGAGCAGGTTCAGGATCGCGACGAGGGCGAGCCCGCTGGCCAGGTGGCAGGCGGAGCACGTCGCATCGCTGCTGCGCGCCACCGACCGCGACCTCGAGGTGGAGCTCGTCCTGATGGACACGGTGGCCGATCGCCGGCTCGACATCCCGATCGCGGCGATCGGCGGCAAGGGGGTGTTCGCCAAGGAGGTGCAGGCCGCGGTGCTCGACGGCCGCGCCGACGTCGCCGTGCACTCGGCCAAGGACCTTCCATCGGTCACCCATCCCGACCTCGTCATCGCGGCCGTTCCAGAGCGAGGCGACCCGCGTGACGCGCTCGTCGGCAGCACGCTCGGCCAGCTCCCGCTGGAGGCCCGCATCGGCACCGGTTCGATCAGACGACAGGCGCAGCTGGCCAACGTTCGACCCGACCTCGTCTTCGAAGGCCTGCGCGGCAACATGGGGACCCGGCTGGC
>JBEEGB010000402.1:0-5060 GCA_041166585.1 Acidimicrobiaceae bacterium | reverse complement strand
CGGTACCGGGAGATGACGCGGCACTGCCTCGACACGCAGCGTGAGTTCGGTGTCGTGCTCATCGAGCGAGGGAGCGAGGTCGGCGGCGACGACGTCCGCACGCAGGTGGGCACCGTCGCGAGGATCGTCGAGGCCGCGGAGCTCGAGGACGGCCGGTGGGTGCTCGGGACGATCGGCGTGCGCAGGATCCGCGTCACGCGGTGGCTGCCCGACGATCCCTTCCCCCGGGCCGAGGTCGAGGACTGGGACGACCTCGCGGCCGGCCACGACGCCGGCGATCGCTACAAGGCCGTGCGCGCTGGCCTGCGCCGGGTGCTCGCCATGAAGGCTGAGCTCGGCGACCCCGCCGTCGACGCCACCGTCGAGCTGGCGGACGATCCGGCGCTGGGCTCGTTCCAGGCTGCGGCCGTGGCCCCTCTCGGGCCCGTCGACCAGCAAGCGCTGCTCATCGACGAGGGGCCGGATGCCCGGCTCCAGCACCTGCTGGCGCTGCTCGAGGACGAGGAGGGATACCTCAAGACCCGGCTCGAGATGGGATGACAGGATTCCGATGCGGGCAGGCATTGCTTGCGCCAGCCCATCTCGTCGGCGTAGCAAGTGGGCGCCCGACATCCGAGGAGAGCCGTGCCGTCAGAGCAGAAGAGCATCCCCCAGGTCTTGTCTGAGCTCTGGGAGATGCTCGTCTCCTATGCGAAGCAGGAGACGGTCGAGCCCCTGAAGGGACTCGTCCGGTTCATCGGTGCGGGCGCGGCCGCGATGTTCTTCCTGGGCGCCGGGGTGTTGCTGATGAGCGTGTCGGTGCTGCGGCTGCTGCAGACGAAGGAACCCTTCGGCTGGGAGCTGTCCGGCAACCTCGACTTCATCCCCTACGTCGTCTCGCTCGTGGTGCTCGGCGTCCTGATCGCGCTCGCCGTGTTCGCCATCAAGCCCAAGAGGTCAAAGACATGAGCGCAATGACCAAGCACGACATCAGCCCGTCCGACCTCGAGGCCAAGATGCGCGAGCTGCAGGGCGAGGTCGAGACGACCGCGACGTCCGCCAAACAGTACGCGCTCGTCGCGGGCGCGGTGGCGGTGGTGGCCGTGGTGAGCGTCGCGTTCCTGCTCGGTCGGCGCCGCGGGAAGAAGAAGACGACGGTGGTCGAGGTTCGACGCATCTGATGGGCAGGCTCGTCGGCCTCTTGAAGGGCCAGGGGTTCCGCAAGGGCGTCGCCGGCTCCAGTCGCCCGTGGATGGCCGTGTGGGTGCTGATCACCGCAACCCAGCTCGCGCGGAAGCTGACCTCTCGCAAGGCGGTGGTCGAGAGGTTCACGCTCAAGCCCGGCGAGTCGCTCATCATCACCGACCTCGGCGTCCCCGAATCCGAGGCCCCACCGGTCTCGCCGTAGGCTGCGACACCTGATGAAGGTGCTCCTGCGGAACCCCAAGCGTGAGCTCGAGATCGCAGGACCCGTGAGCGTCGGTGTGCTCCTGCGCCGACTCGACATCAACCGCGAGTCGGTCCTCGTGATCAAGGGCGACACGCTCGTCACGTCCGACGCGCTGCTCGACGACTCGGACACCGTCGAGATCCGGCCGGTCATCTCGGGCGGGTGCGTGTGAGGTGCACCGTGTGCAAGCAGCCGTCGGTCATGGACGTCCGCCGGCACAACGCCGGCTTCTGCGCTGAGCACTTCCTGAAGCTGTGCCGCGACCAGGTGGCGAAGGCGATCGACGAGCACCACATGATCGAGCACGGCGAGCGCGTGCTCGTCGCCGTCAGCGGCGGGAAGGACTCGCTGGCGTTGTGGGACGTGCTCATCGAGCTCGGCTACGACGTCGAAGGCTTCTACATCGGGCTCGGCATCGGCGAGTACTCCGACGAGAGCGGTCGCTACGCAAAGGCGTTCGCGGACGAACGCGGCTTGACGCTGCACGTCGCCGATCTGCGGGCCGATCACGGCTTCGACGTCCCCACCGCGGCACACGTCACGAACCGGGTCCCGTGCTCGGCGTGCGGGATGTCGAAGCGCCACCTCTTCGACGCCGCGGCGCTGGACGGCGGCTACGACGTCGTCGCGACCGGCCACAACCTCGACGACGAAGCCGCCGTGCTGTTCGGCAACGTGCTGCGCTGGAACGCGGACTACCTCGGACGCCAGCGTCCCGTGCTCGACGCGCGCCCCGGGTTCCCGCGCAAGGTGAAGCCGCTCAT
This sequence comes from Acidimicrobiaceae bacterium, assembly GCA_041166585.1. Lineage (GTDB taxonomy): Bacteria > Actinomycetota > Acidimicrobiia > Acidimicrobiales > JACDCH01 > JBEEGB01. The sequence continues at coordinate 2,867 of JBEEGB010000402.1, read as the reverse complement.
CCGGCTCTACGAGCGCGAGACGGCGGCGTACTGCGTGCTCCGGGGGATCGAGTACATCGTCGAGGAGTGCCCGGTCGCAGCCGGCAACAAGCACATCGGGTACAAGGAGGCGCTGAACGCCATCGAGGTGCAGTCGCCCGGCACGAAGCACGACTTCTACTTCGGCTTCCTCCGCAACGGCGTCGACCGCTTCCCGAGCGACCTGGAGGAGTCGGGCGACGAGCTGCTCCGTTGCGTCCGCTGCGGCGCGCCCACGACCGCCGAGGTGTGCGCCTTCTGCCGCCTCACCGAACGGGCCCATGGGGTCGCGCCCGTGCAGCTCGGTCAGAAGCGCAAGGCCCACCGGTGAGCCGGCCCTTCGTCGTGGGCGAGAAGGTGCTGCTGATCGACAACAAGCAGCGCCGCTACCTGGTCACGCTCGCCGCGGGCGCCGAGTTCCACTCGCACACCGGGCTCATCCCGCACGAGGAGATCGTCGGGTCCGAGGAGGGCGTCACGTTGCGCACGTCGCGAGGGAGCCGGTACACAGCGTTCCGCCCGACGCTCTCTGACTTCATCTTGAAGATGCCCCGAGGTGCTCAGGTCATCTACCCCAAGGACCTCGGTCCGATCTTGCTGCTCGCCGACATCTATCCCGGCGCGCGGGTGCTCGAGTCGGGTGTCGGGTCGGGTGCGCTGTCGATGACGATGCTGCGCGCTGGCGCGGACGTCGTCGGCTACGAGCTGCGTGAGGACTTCGCCGAGCGCGCCCAGAGCAACGTGCTCAGCTTCCTCGGTGATGACTTCGCATCGCGCTACCGCGTGCAGCTGCGCAACGCCTACGACGGCATCGACGAGACGGGTCTCGACCGTGTCGTCCTCGACCTACCGGAGCCCTGGCACGTGGTGAAGCACGCGGAGCGCGCGCTGCGGCCGGGCGGGATCCTCGTCGCGTACACGCCGACGATCATCCAGTCGGTCACGCTGCGCGAGGCGCTCGAGAGCAGTGGGTTCTCGATGGCCGAGACGCTCGAGGTGCTGCACCGCACGTGGCACATCGAAGGCCAATCGGTCCGCCCTGACCACCGGATGGTGGCGCACACGGGCTTCCTCACGTCCGCCAGGCTGCTCACCCCGGCGGACGCGTGAGCGTGCAGCAGAGGTGAGCTTCGATCTCCTCGACCTCGCGATCGTGGCGCTGGCCACCGCGGCCGCGGTCGGAGGGTGGAGGCTGGGACTCGCGGCGCGGGCCGCGTCCTGGGTAGGCATGGTGCTCGGGATCCTCGCGGCCACGCGGATCCTGCCGGCGATCCTGCGCTGGCAGCGCGGCGGACGCCAGGACCAGGTGCTGGCGATCTTCTTCATCGTGCTCATCGGCGGCGCGTTCATCGGCCAGCTCATCGGCCTCGTCATCGGCACCCGCCTCCGGCTGGCCATCCCTCCTGGCCCGCTCCGGAGCGCCGACCGCGCCGGCGGGGCGGTCGCGGGCGTCATCGGTGTGCTGTTCTCGTTCTGGTTGCTCCTGCCGTCGATGGCCGACATCCCTGAGTGGCCGGCACGGGAGGCCCGCAACTCGGCGATCGCCGCGGTGCTGCACGACCACCTTCCCCGTCCTCCTGACGCAGTGCTCGCGCTGCGCCAGCTCGTCGGAGAAGACGTCTACCCGCGCGTCTTCGAGAGCCTCGACGCGGCCCCCGACCTCGGGCCGCCACCGGCCGAGAGCGGGCTCACGAAGGAGACCGCCGACAAGGTGGCGGCGTCGACGGTCAAGGTCGAGTCAACCGCGTGCGGTCGCATCGTCGAAGGCAGCGGGTCGGTGGTGGGCGCCGACCTGATCGAGACGAACGCGCACGTCGTGGCCGGCGGTTCGGCGGTGACGGTGGTCCGTCACCCCGACGGCGTCGCGCTCAACGCTGAGGTTGTCGCGTTCGACCCCAACCGCGACCTTGCGATCCTGCACGTGCCGGGAATCGATCGCCCCGCGCTGCCGGTGCGCGGCTCGGGCTTCGGCGACGGAGGCGTCGGTGCCGTGTTCGGCCACCCGCTCGGTGGGCCGCTTCGCCTCGCGCCCTTCAAGGTCGGCTCAGAGGTCACCGCCAACGGCCGCGACATCTACGACAGCCACACCACGCAGCGACACGTGTTCATCCTCGCCGCGAACCTGCAGCCGGGGGATTCGGGCAGCGCGCTCGTCAACCCTGCCGGTGAGGTGGTGGGGGTGGCCTTCGCCATCGCACCCGACCGAGCCGATGTCGCCTACGCGCTGACCGACGAGGAGCTCCAGCCCGTGCTCGCGTCGGACCTCTCGCATCCCGTGTCGACCGGACCCTGCCTCGGCTGATCGACCTCGCGCGTCGCGGCGCGGCCTAGCATCGTCGCCTCATGGCGGAAGCTGAAGCACCAACCCGACCCGTCGCGCCTCGCTGCGAGCGGTGCGGTCAACCGCTGGTGCTCGGCAAGTGCTCGATGTGCAGAGCTCCTGCACCGACCGATGTCGTAGCTGCGGCACCGCCGGATCCGGTCGCTCCCGCCGGCCCGGCGCCAGCCTCAGCCCCCGCCCCCGCCCCGGCGACTGCTTCGGCCGCGACAAGGCCAGCGATGGCACCGGCCACACCACCCGGCGCGGGCCAGCAGCAGGTGCTCATTCCGGTCCTGCTCGCCCACGTCGTGCTCCTGCTGGTCGGCGGCGGCTACTTGGTCCTCGCCGTGTCCGACCTCAAGAGCCAGGTGAGCGACCTGAAGGGACAGACCCAGGCCGACAGCGAGCGGCTCCAACAGGTGGCGGGCCAGATCAAGGTGACCGACGACGCCGAGAAGCAGCTCGCGCTGCGGCTCGACGCGCAGGCGAAGGCTGATCCGGTTGCCATCGCCAAGACGGTGCAGCCGTC
>JBEEGB010000401.1:0-3068 GCA_041166585.1 Acidimicrobiaceae bacterium | reverse complement strand
AGCGGGTCGGCGATCGCGATGACCGGTACCTCGACGACGTCCGCCCCGTTCTCGCGGAGCTGGACGCTGAGCGCGCTCGCCTGCTCACGCGCTCTCGTCACCACGACGCGGCGGCCGAAGAGCGGTCGGCTCTCGCACCACTCGAGGTGCTGGGCCGCCACCTCGCCGCTCTCGATCGTGGCCGGCGCGGTCAGGGATCGTTCCCCGATGGTGGCGAGCGTCGCCCTCACCGTCTGCTGCTCGGGCCGAGTTCCCCAGGTGATCGACGCAACGGGCGTCTCAGGGCTGCGGCCGCCGGCGATGAGCCGAGCCGCGATCTGTCCGATCCTGGCCGCGCCCATCAGCACCACGATCGTGCCGCCGACCTTGGCCACGGACTCCCAGTCGACCGTTCCCTCCGGACCGCCGACCGTCGGGTCTTCATGGCCGGTCACGACCGTGAACGAGGTGGAGGAGTGGCGCAGCGTCACCGGGATGCCGGCGTAGGCGGGCACCGCGATGGCGGACGTGACCCCGGGCACGACCTCGAAGGCGACGCCGGCCTTGGCGAGCGCCGCGGCCTCCTCGCCGCCGCGGGCGAACACGAACGGGTCGCCGCCCTTCAACCGCACGACCTGCTGACCGGTCAGCCCCCGTTCCACGAGCAGCGCGTTGATGTCCTCTTGGGCCAGCTCGGCGCGGCCCGGGGCCTTGCCCACCGAGATGCGTTCGGCAGCGGCGGGTGCGAGGTCGAGCAGGGACGAGACGGAGAGCCGGTCGAACACGACGACGTCTGCGCGCGCCAGCACCTGCGCGCCGCGCACCGTGAGGAGCCCGGGGTCTCCTGGCCCCGCGCCGACCAGATAGACCGTCACCCGCTCATTCTGGCGTCACTGACCGCGCCCATCCGCGCCGAGTGACACCGCAACGCGGGATATCACCAACGGTGGGCGATGTCGATGACGAGGCGCGACTCGACGTTGGGACCTCCGTACCCCTGTCCGGCGAGCACGAAGACGCGGAACGGCAGCCGCGCCCGCGTGCCGACGCCGAACGTCGTGTAGCCCTCGAACGATCCGGCCGACACGACCTGCCGGACGGTCCGGAACCCGCTGACGTCGACGACGTTGCCCGGATCGGGCGAGAAGGTCGGCGTCCCGTTGAGGTCCGACGTCGGTGCGTAGAGCGTCACGTCGAGGAACGCGCCGCCGGCCAGCGGCACCGGCTCACCGCTCCCCTGCCCGAGCACCGCCGCCACGTAGCTGACGTGATACCCGACCGCGGGGCCGGCGAGGTCGACGACCACGCGGTCGAAGCACTCGTGGCGCCCGGCCCGGACGTTCACGATCGGCGTGGGGAAGGTCGGCCCCGTGCCTTCCAGCTTCGGCAGTGACCCCCAGTTGATGCCGCAGTACGGCGCCGCTGCCGCCGGGGTGGCGAACAGCCCCAGCACGGCCAGCGCGACGGCCAGCGGACCCACGATCGACAGGCGCAGCAAGCGTTGCATGATCCCTCCCTCGTCCCGACCACGATGTCACCTCTGCAGACGCTTCACCCCTGCTGCGCGATGACAAGCGACTCGACCGCGGTCTTTGTCTGGTCTTGCATCGTCTCCGCCTCCTCGGGTGTCGTGGCGACCGCGGTGAGTCCGAACCGGCCGTCGATCGCGAGCCCCGACAGCATGTGCAGCACCACGCCCGTGCCGGTGGAGCGATCGAACTGGAGGCCGGCGCCGGCGACGGCACCGATCACGGCTGCGGGAGGGAGCCCGATCCAGCTCTCGTGCACGAGGTTGTCGGTCGAGCGATAGGCGCGGGCACTGCCGTCCGCCGCGCACCACTGTCCCCGGTCGCGGTCGTAGTGGCCGGGCACCAGGTTGCGGAGCGCCGCATACGGATGGGTCGTACCTCCCTTGCGCAGGTTGATCTCGAGCGCGTACAGGTGCCACGTCCGGGTGCCGTCGCCCGCGGCCGCGGCCGCGAAGTCGACGCTCAGCCGGCCGAGCACGCCCAGCCGGGCCAGCGCTTCGCCAACCGCAGCGCCGTGGCGGGCGAGCTCGGCCGCGTACGCGGGGTCGGCGGGGAACGCGCAGCCCGTGTACACCTGGCCGTTGTCGCCTCCGATGATCTGTTCGTGGGTGGCCAGCACCGCAACCTCGCCGCCGGGTGCGATCTCCACCTGCACGCTCGGGCTCGTGAACAGCTCGCCCGCGATGCGTTCCTCCACCACCCCACCGTCGCGCAGCTCGTCGACGTACCAGTCGGGCAACGCATCGAGCTGACCGGTCGTTTCGGGGAGGTCGATCACCATGTTGCCGTCGCCCGCGCCGCTGTCGTCGAGCTTGATCACGACGCCGGGCGCGCCAGGGCTATGGGCACGCACGGCGGCGATCGCAACGAGGACGTCGTCGATCGAGCGCACGTCCTCGCGCCCGTACGGCGTCGGGACGCCGGCGGCGCGGAACAGCTTTCGCCCTGCGCTCTTGAACCCAAGAGGCCACAGCTCCGGCGTCGTCCCGTTGATCGGCGCGCCGAGGTGCAGGGCGACCCCGATCTCGTGGTCCGTGACGTTCCAGGGCTCGATGAACGCCGGGCGGCCGCGGAACGAGGCGCGCAGCTCGTCCAGCACCTCGGGTCGGTCCAAGAGCTTGGCCGCGACCGAGCGGTGCGATCGATCGTCCACGATGACCGTGCGGAACCGCGAGCGCACGCTGTCGCGGACGGGTTCGGGGACGAGTGAGGTGTAGTAGTCGATCACTTCAGGCGTCGGCGCCTCGCAGCTGACGAACACGAGCTCGCACGACTCGATCCGGTGCAGCAGCAGGTGGGCGTTGAGGTAGCGGTGCTCGAGCGCGGGGATGCGCGCTGCGTAGTGGTCGAGCAACGACCCGCCCACGCTGAACGAGGGCAGCGCGATGAGGACGTGCTCGCCGCCTCCCGGCTGGTTGGCCGCCAACGCCGCGGCGAGGCCGGCCTGGAGATCTTCGACGTCCCCCATCCCCGCAAAGGTTGCCCGGTCCCGCCGTCCGCTGCTCAGTCCTACTCCAGGAGCTCGCGGCCGCCGTGGTCGAGCAGGTGCTGGGCCGACTC
>JBEEGB010000400.1:0-4851 GCA_041166585.1 Acidimicrobiaceae bacterium | reverse complement strand
GTCAGCGGGGGACGGGTTCGAAGCCGGCTCTCGCGAGCATCGAGGGGAGGGCTTGGGCCGCCTGTCGGTTCGATTCCTTCGCGGGCTCCGCCAGCTCGTCCCACGGCACGAGCAGCGGGTTCTGCTTGCGCTGGTCGTCACGTAGCTCCCCGTGCGTCCAGCCCGCGGCGGTGCGCTCGGTCATCCACCGCTCGTGCTCTCGCCGCGCCAGCCGGTCGAGCGCGCTCGGCTCGAACGCGACGTCATCGCCTCCCCAACGACGCAAGGGCACGAGGTCGAAGCCGATCTCGTCCATGCCGTCGATGATCCCGTCCGCGGCTCGCCGACTCGACTCGCGCTGCTCGTCGTCGAGCTCGTCCCAGGGGCGCCGTAGCCCTTCCCCCGCGCCGGCGCGGCCCAGGTAGTCCTCGTGGATGGCGCGAGCGAGCTGCTCGCGCAGCCCGCCTTCCACGATCGCGGGGGTGCACGCCTTGTCGAGGAACGGGAAGACGGCCAGGCCCGGGAACGGGGCACGTGTTGAGCCGTCGTCGGGGGTGACCAATGCCCCGAGTCCTGAGTCGGCGTTCGTCCGCACGACGATCGGCACGCCGGGCGACCGGAGCACCTGGTGCACGAGCAGCGCGGTGGACAGGGCGAGCGACTCGTCCTCGAACGCCACCGCGACCGACGTCGCGCTGGACTCGTCCAGCACCGCGCTGAAGAGCCGCGCGCCGGCTGCCGTCGGCGCCTCCAGGTCGATGTCCAACGTGCTGGCGTCGACGACCTCAGCCAGCGCCGGGTGCTGGAGGCGCAGCGCGTGCCAGCGCCCCGTCGCACTCCGGTCGACCATCGTGATGCGCAGCGGCCCTTCGCCCTGGTCGCACCAGCGCTGCGCCGCCGCCACCACCAAGCTCCGTCCGAGCTGCCCGAGGCCGAGCACGACGAGATGGGGAGGCCGGCTCCCGTCTCCGAACGGCGGGTGCTCGCCGAGCCACGCTCTCGCGGCACGCTCGTGCAGGTTGAAGAAGTCCACGCGGGTGCTCCCCGCACCCGTCAGCTCGCCCGCCCGCAGCAGCACCGTCAGCTCGGCGTCGGTGAGGTGGACCGAGCACCGCAACGCGGTGCCGATCGTGCGCCGGCCGATCGCACCACGCACCGCTGAAGCCACGGCGACGTTCGTGGCGTCGGTGCCACACAAGGCCACAGCCCGCGAGGCACGGCCCAGACGGGCAGCCCGCAACACGTCGCGATCGGTGGCGTCACCGACGACGACGACGACGTTCTGCGCCCGAAGCGCCTCCACACCGGGCGCGCTCGCGTCCTTCTCCACTCCGACCACGTCGTGACCGGCTCGCGAGAGGGCGATGGCCAGCCGCGACCCCGCTCCTCCGAGCCCACACACGATCACATGGTTGCGAAAGAAGCGCAGGCGGGCGCGCGCGAACTGGTCGCGGAAGACCACAGAGGCGGTCTGCAACAGCGTGGTCGCCGCCATCATCGGCGCAACGAAGCGTGCGATCTGCAGTCGCCAGTTCAGGGCCTCGTCGCCGCCCTGGTAGTCGAGCGTGGCCAGCTGCGCCGTCAGGTAGAGGGTGTCGAGCGTCGACCGCGACAGGTGGGCGTCGTGCGCCTGCTGCACGAAGCCGCCCGTGCCCAGCACCAGCAACGCGATCCACAGCCCGGCCAGCAGGTACCAACGGAGCCGAGACGAGCTGAGCAGCCTCACGGCGCCGCGCTCGGACGCCGCACCGGTACGACCTCGACCGGCACGCCGCGCTCGCGTGCGTAGGCAACCATCTCGGCCGTGCCGCCGCGCCCTCGCGACGCGCCACCGTCCCAGAGGGCCACGAGCACATCGCTCGTGTCGACGACGGCTCGGCCGGCTCGCTCGTAGGCAGCCTCTCGGCTCGGATCGGGTCCGGGCGGGCTCACCTCGATGCTCGCGGCGGCGGCCAAGAGCTGACAGAACGCGGTCGCGCTCGCAGGGTCCTCGAAGTCGGCCACGTAGTCGCGCGGCTCGAGTGGCAGGACCGCTACGAACCGGTTCCCCGGTCGCAGCATCGCCTGCTCGGTGACGAGCCGGTCGGCGCCTTCGGCGAGCATCGACCGGACCTCGAGCACCACGTCGCGCCACCGGTCGAGCACCGCGTCGACGGACGCAGCCACCACTTCGACGTCGGCCAACCGTCGGTGCCCCGTGACACCGATTCGAAGGACCTCACCCGCCACCACGCGGAGATCCTGCCACCCCTCCGGTCGAGCGCGGGTCGGACGGGGTAAGCCTGGGCCCATGGCTACGGCAACCGCGCCCCCGATGTCGCGTTCCACGGAGGCCAAGCAGCAACGGCTGGTCCTCATGCGGCGGCGGGCCGGTGCGATGCTCGCCGGCGTCTCCGCCCTCTTCGTGTTGGTCACCGTCATCGGCGCGGACGGCTGGCTGGGGTACGTGCAGGCCACCGCGGAGGCGTCGATGGTGGGCGGGCTCGCGGACTGGTTCGCCGTCACCGCGCTGTTCCGGCACCCGCTCGGGCTGCCGATCCCCCACACGGCGATCATCCCCGAACGCAAGGAGCAGTTCGGCGCGACGCTCGGCGAGTTCGTGCAGGAGAGCTTCCTCAGCCCGGAGGCCATCGCGCAGCGCGTACAAGCCGCGTCGGTCGGGAGCCGCGTCGCCGCCTGGCTCGCGGAGCCGGCCAACGCCGACCGCCTCGCCGGCCACGCGCTCGATGCGGCTGTGGCCGTCGCCGACGTGCTGCGCGACGAGGAGGTGCACCGCGTGCTCGAGGACGTCGTACGCGAGCGCATCGAGGCCGTCGCGGTGGCTCCGACCGCGGGCCGCGCGCTCCGCGCCATCACCGAGGACGGCAGGCACCACGAGGTGGTCGAGGCCGCGCTGCACGCGCTCGACCGCTTCCTCGACGAGCACAGCGTCGAGCTGCGCGAGCGGTTCGAGCGCGAGTCGCCGTGGTGGCTGCCCGGCGCGGTCGAGGACCGCATCTTCGACCGGCTGCTCACGGGAGCTCGTGCGATCCTGAGTGATGCCGCGGAGAACCCGGAGCACAGCTTGCGCGAACCGATCGACCGCCGGCTGCGCCAGCTGGCCGACGACCTCGAGAGCTCACCCGAGCTGCGCGAGCGCGGCGAGCAGCTCAAGCGCGACCTGCTCGCGCAGCCACAGATCCGCATGTGGACCGCCTCGCTCTGGGCCGACGCCAAGGCCGCCCTCCGCGCCCAAGCCGACGACCCGACCTCGCAGCTGCGGGCCCGTCTCGCGACGGCCATCCAGGCCGCAGGGGTGCGGCTCCGCGACGACCCAGCGCTCCTGGCCAAGGTGGACGTCACCGTCGAGAACGCCGTCCGCTACGTGGCCGAGCACTTCGATGGGGAGATCGCCGCCCTGGTGAGCTCCACCATCGACCGGTGGGATGCCGAGGAGACGTCGCAGCGCCTCGAGCTGCTCCTCGGACCCGACCTCCAGTACATCCGGATCAACGGCACCGTGGTCGGTGGGGCGGCAGGCCTCGTCCTGCACACGATCGCCCGAGGTCTCAGCTGAGCAAGCGCAGCACCGCGTCCGCGAACCGCACCGGATCCTCCACCATCGGGTAGTGACCGACGCCGTCGAGGGTGACGAGCGGCGTCCCCGGTCGAGCCGCCACGAGCCGTTCGGCCATCGGGTACACGGCGACCGGGTCGAGATCGCCCCACACGACCCCGAGCGGTGACGGGTGCGTCTCGATGGCGCCGGTGAAGCGCTCCTCCTCGGCGCGGCGGTCCTCGATGTAGCGGATCGTCCGCGGCAGCAAGGTGTGCCCGTCGAGGCGCGACACCATGTCCCACTGCGCGCTCATGTCCTCCTCCGAGGCGGGGTGTCCTGGCGAGAAGGTGAGGGCCACGCCGCCCTTGAAGCCCGCGGCAGGGTCGATCCCCGCGGCTGCGAGGTCCACGGGTGCGTCGTCGAGGCCGAGGAGCATCTGCTGGCCCGCCGTGAGCTGCGCCATCTCGATGTAGATCGACCCGTTCGTCAGCACCCGCTCGGAGACGCCGAACGGCAATGAACCCTCCAGGTCGCGAGCCAGCAGCTCGCCACCGACGGTGTCGCCCATGTCGTGGCTCACGAGCGCCACCTCCTCGATGCCGGTGGCGGCGACGACGGCCTCGGCGGTGTCGGCGTGGAGGCGGATCCCGTAGCGGCGGTCGGGCTTGGACGACAGGCCGAAGCCGAGGAAGTCGAACAACACGACACGACGGCGAGCCGCGAACGCGCCCACGACATGGCCCCAGTCGAGCGAGCAGGTCGGGAAGCCGTGCAACACCAGCAGCGGTGCCAGGCCCACTTCGTCCGTCGCCGGCAGATCGAGGACGAACACATCGCCGTCACGGGTGGCGACCACGCGCCCGGCCGCCTCCCACTCCGCGGGGGTGGACGGCATCCGGTCTCGAGGCATGCCGCATGATCGCACCGATATACGGTCTCGGGTCGTGCCCGTCGACCTCGTCACGATGCTCGATCCCGCCCACACCGCGCTCGTGACCCAGGAGTGCCAGAACGGCGTGATCGGCGCCACCGCCGTGCTGCGCCAGCTGGCCGACGAGGCGCAGGGCACCGCGGTGCCGAACATCGCCCGCCTGGCCGTTGCGGCTCGCGCCGCCGGAGTCCCTGTCGTGCACGCGCTGGCGGTGCGCCGCGCCGACGACAAGGGATCGAATTCGAACGCGGCGCTCTTCCACGGCACCCGCAAGCTCGGCATCCGAATCGAGCCCGGCAGCACGGACGCGGAGCTCCTCCCGGAGCTGCTGCTCGATCCGTCCGACCTCGTCCTGAGCCGCTACCACGGCCTCGGCCCGATGGGCGGCACCGACCTCGACGCA
>JBEEGB010000399.1:0-3866 GCA_041166585.1 Acidimicrobiaceae bacterium | reverse complement strand
CGAGCGAGCGGGCCCGAGCGGCCCCGCCGTAGGCGGAGAGCGGGAGGCATGAGCGAACAGTGGGCCGAGGTGGCGATGGTGGTGGCGTTGGTCCTGCCGCTCGCCGGGCTCGTGCCGGTGCTCGTGCTGGCGGGCGATGCCACCCAGTGGGCCCGCGTCGGAGCGATCCTCTCGGCCGCGCTGTGGGTGGTGATCCTGGTCGCCGGTCACCGACCGGAGGTCGGCGCGCTCCGCCCTGACCAGCTCGCAGCCGCAGCAGCCGCGGGTGCCGCGCTCGTGGCTGCCGCGGTCGCCGGTCCATGGTCCGGCGCGGCCGCCACCGCGGTGGCGTTGGGTCTCGTGGCGACCAAGGGGTCGTCCCTCGATCCCGGCGCGCTCGTCAGCGCGATGGCGGCCGCGGTCGTGCTTGCCGCGGCCGCACCGCACCGCACCGTCGAGCGCACGGATCCGGTGAGGACGAGCCTCGCGGCGATCTCGATCGTGGCGCTTGCCGCGGGCGTGCACGTCGGGGCCACCAGCACCGGTCTGCTCCTCGTCAGCGTTGGAGCCGCGCTCGTCGTGGCGGTCGCCGGGTCCTCGGCCGGCCCGGTGGCCGTGGTGCTGGCCGGCGGTCTGGCCGCCGGCCTGCGTTGGCTCCCGGTGCTCGACCAGGCGGACCATCGGGCGTGGGCCGGCACCGGCTTGGCCCTTGCCGCCGCGGTGGCGGCCGTGCTCCCGTTCGCGGTGCGGCGGCTGGCCACCCTCGGTCCCGCCGTCCCGCTCGCGCTGTGGTCACTTGCCGCGGCGACAGATGTCGGTGGAACGCGGCCGGCTGCCGGTCTCCTCGCGGCGGCCGCCGTGCTGTCGGCCGTGCTCGGTGGTCAGGCCTCGGCGCTCTTCGCGCTTCCGGGCGCGGCCGTGCTCGCGCACGCGCTGACCGATGCCGGTGGTGGCCGGGTGGCCATCGTCGCGGTCGCTGCGGTGGTCACCCTCGGAGCGCTCGCTACGTCACGGCCGACCGTCGTGTCGGGAGTCGCGTCCGTTCGAGACGAAGTCGTTCGGAACCCGGTCGCGGTGCCGGCCATCGCCGCCGGGCTGTGGCTGGTGCTCATGCCATCGGCCTGGCGGTGGGCCCGTCCCGGCGACGTCAGCGCGTACGAGGAGGGCGTGGCCGTGGCAGTCGCGGCGGCCGTCGCTGTGGGCGCCCTCCTGCTTGGCGCGGGTGCGCCGCCTCCCGACATCCGTGGCCTGTTCGGGCACCAGGAACCGCGGCCGGCGACGACCCCTCGAGGCCGTGTCGCCGGCATCGTCGTAGCTGCCGCGCTCGCGATCGTCGCGGCCGCGTTGGTACGATCCTCGGGCTTCACGGCCTCGTCGTGAACGTTCCCCACCATGCCTCCCACCTCTCGACGTCGCCACGGCCGGGGCAAGGCAGCCCCGCGCCGGTCGAAGCGGAGGCGCCGAAGCTTCCTCTGGCGTTGGCGCCGCGCCTTCTTCCTGATCGGGCTGCTGTTCATCGCGGGCATCGCCGGCCTCGGTTACGCCCTGGCGCAGATCCAGCTCCCGCCTGAGCGGATCCAGGCGCAGACGACCTTCATCTGCGCGGGTGACGTCGCGTCCGACTGCAACGCGGGCAACGCGCTCGCGCAGCTCAACGGCGAGCAGGACCGGGTCAACGTCAAGCTGGCCGACGTCCCGCAGGTGCTCATCGATGCCGTGCTGGCATCAGAGGACCGAGACTTCTACAGCCACGGCGGCGTCGACCCGCTCGGTGTGGTGCGCGCGCTCTGGCACGACGTCCGCAACGAGGGCTCGACACAGGGCGGCTCGACCATCACCCAGCAGTACGTGAAGAACGCCTACCTGACGAACGAGCGCACGCTCACCCGCAAGATCAACGAGGCCGTGCTGTCGATCAAGCTCGAGCAGCAGTTCTCGAAGGACCAGATCCTCGAGCGCTACCTCAACACCGTGTACTTCGGGCGAGGCTCGTACGGCGTCGGTGCGGCGACGCGGACCTGGTTCGGACACGACCTCGCCACCATCACGCTGCCCGAGGCCGCGTACCTGGCCGGGCTGATCCGCTCACCTGAGTCCGCCGACGCCACGACGAACCAGAAGGAGGCGACGTTCCGGCGCAACTCCGTGCTGCAGGCGATGCTCGAGACGAAGAAGATCGACGAGAAGCAGCTCGCGGACGCGGAGGCGCTGCCGTGGGTGGGTCCCGAGGCTGCCGGCAGCGGCCTGGTCGTCCTGAAGCGCACCGCGAAGCAGGGGTTCGGCCCTGCGCGCGACGCGGAGCACGGCACCGAGTACGTGCGCGACTACATCTACAAGGAGCTCCGCAACAAGGGCTTCAGCGACGCGGAGATCTACGGCGGCGGGCTGCGCGTGTACACGACGCTCGACTACCACCTGCAGGACGCGGCGTGGGATGCGGTGACCTCGACGCTCGACAGCCCGGACGATCCGCTGGCGGGGCTCGTGGCCCTCGACGACAAGGGCCACATCGTCGCCATGATCGGTGGCACCAACTACGCCGACACCCAGGTGAACGTGGCCGTGCCTCCCGCGGTCGGTGGAGGCAGCGGGTGGCAGCCCGGCTCCTCGTTCAAGCCGTTCATCCTCGCCGAGGCGCTGCGCCAGGGGATCTCGCTCAAGTCCAAGTTCGACGCGCCGGCGACGATCACCATCCCCAACGGCAACGGCCCGGGCAACCCGTGGAAGCCGAGCAACGCCGAGCCGTCCGACCAAGGCGTGCTCGACCTGATCGATGCGACGCGCGAATCGGTGAACACGGTCTTCGCCCAGCTCATGGTCCAGGTCGGTCCGCAGAACGCGGTCGACCTCGCGAAGAAGATGGGGATCACCGAGGACCTGCCTCCGGTGAACTCGCTGGTGCTCGGCTCCGGGGAGACCTCGCCGCTCGACATGGCCTCCGCGTACTCGACGTTCGCCCAGCGCGGCACGCACATCGCGCCGACGATCATCACGCGGGTCGAGCGGCCCGACGGCAGCGTCAAGCTGCTCGACCAGGCGCCCCAGAAGGTGCTCGACGAGCACATCGCCGACCAGGTGACCTACTGCCTCCAGAAGGTCGTGCAGTCCGGCACCGGCACGGGCGCCAACTTCGGCACGCCGATCGCCGGCAAGACGGGCACCACCGACAAGTTCCGCAACGCATGGTTCGTCGGTTACGCCCCGAACGGCTTCACCACCGCGGTGGCGATGGGCTACGAGCCGACCAAGGACGCCGACGGGACCCTTCACGCTCGGTTCATGACGGACGTGCACGGCCAGAGGGTGTTCGGCGGCACCCTCCCCGCGACGATCTGGCGCAAGTTCATGCAGGCCGCCCTCGACGGCGTCGACGTCGGGAGCTTCGCGAGCCCTGGATCGTTCGACGGCCGAGTCCTCGGCACGGACCTCACGACCACCACCGAGTCGACGAGCACCACGGAGGCGAGCACGACGACGGCGCCCACGGCCTCGTCGGTCACCTTGCCGCCGACCACGGCCGCGCCGCCGACCACGATCCCGCACTCGACCACCGCACCGACCACGACCTCGCCACCCTCAGGCGGGGGCGGTGGGGGCACGGTCCCCGTGAACGGGCCATCTCCCTAGCTCGCCGCTTCCCGCGCCTCGTCAGAGCTCTGGTTCGGTGGCTCCCACGGGTTGGTGGGGGTAGTGGCTCTGGCACACGTCGCACCAGCGCTCGACCTCCCTGACGACCTCGACCTTCCCCTCCCGGTCCCAGGCCTCGGGGGTCACGTACACCCGGTGCACGGCGGTGAGCTCATCGTCCGGCTCGTCGCGACCACAGCTGTCACATGGGCTGGAGCCGGGCACGACCCTCAAGGTACACTCGGCGGGTCCGCCGGCAG
>JBEEGB010000398.1:0-9740 GCA_041166585.1 Acidimicrobiaceae bacterium | reverse complement strand
CCCATCGACAAGCGCCACCCGTCGTTGAGGTCGCCGACGAGGTTCTCGGCGGGCACCTCGACATCGGTGAAGAAGACCTCGTTGAAGTCCGCGTAGTCGTGGTCCGTCAGCTCGGGGATCGGGCGGTGCTCGATGCCGGGCGACCGCATGTCGATGATGAGGACGCTGATGCCCTTGTGCTTCGGGGCGGACGGATCGGTCCGCACGAAGCAGAAGCACCAGTCCGCGTGTTGCGCACCCGACGTCCACACCTTCTGCCCGTTGACGATGAACGTGTCACCGTCGGCCACCGCCCTCGTCGTGAGCGAGGCGAGATCGCTTCCCGCGTTGGGTTCGCTCATGCCCAGGCACCAGCTGATCTCGGCGCGCAACGTCGGCAGCGCGAAGCGCTCCTTCTGCGCCTGCGTGCCGTGATCGAGGATCGACGGCGTGATGATCGACAGGCCCTGCGGGTTGCGGGTCCTGCTGATCTTCCGGCGCGTCAGCTCCTCGAAGTAGATCATCTGCTGCACCGGGTTGGCGTTGCGGCCACCGTGCTCAGGCGGCCAGCCCGGGACGAGGTAGCCGGCGTCGAACAGCGTCCGCTGCCAGCGCACCGCCCACGGGCGCAGGTCGGCGCTCGATCGCGACGGGTCGGCTGCCTCTTCCTCCGCGGATGGCGGCGGGTTGCGCTCCAGCCACTCGCGCAGCTCAGCGCGGAACGCCTCGTCTTCGTCGTTGAACTGGAGCCGCATCAGCTAGCGCGCGGTGAACGTGGCGGTCAGGTGCTTGATGCCGTGGATGAAGTTGGATTGCAGCATCGCCGGCTCACCCGAGGCCTCGATGTCGGGGAGCTCACGGAACAGCTCCTCGAACATCACTCGGATCTCGCGGCGAGCGAGGTTCGCGCCCAGGCAGAAGTGCGGGCCACCACCGCCGAAGCCGACGTGATCGTTCGGCGTCCTGCGGACGTCGAAGCGGTACGGGTCATCCCAGAAGCGCTCGTCTCGGTTGGCGGAGCCGTAGAAGAGCACGACCTTCTCGCCGGCCTTGATCGTGCCGTTGCCGCTCGGCAGCTCGACGTCCTCAGTGGCGGTGCGCCGGAAGTGGATCACGGGTGTCGCCCACCGCACGATCTCCTCCACCGCCGTCGGCATGACCGTCTCGGGATCGGCGAGCAACGCGGCACGCTGGTCGGGGTTCCGGCTCAGCTCGAGGAGCCCGTGCGCGATCGCGTTGCGGGTGGTCTCGTTGCCCGCCACCACGAGGAGCACGAAGAACGAGCCGAACTCGGCCGCGGTGAGTCTTGCGCCGTCCACGTCGGCCTGCATGAGCGACGTGGTGATGTCGTCCTGCGGGTTCGCCAGCCGTTCGGTGCCGAGGGCTTGCGCGTACTCCCACAACGCCCACCCGGCGTTGAAGATGTCCTCGACCGAGGAGTTGTACTCCTCGTCGAGCCCACCGAGGATGTGGTTCGTCTTGTCGAAGACGAACTCGTTGTCGCTGCGCGGGATGCCCATCATGTCGCAGATGATCCGCAGCGGCATCGGCGCGGCGACCTCCGTGACGAAGTCGACCTCACCCTTCGGCTTGATGTCGCGGACGATCTCCCGCGCCACGTCGTGCGCGTAGTCCTCGATCCTCGCCACCATGCGCGGGGTGAAGCCCTTGTTGACGAGCAGGCGCAGCTTGGTGTGCTTCGGCGAGTCCATGTTGATCATCGACCCGAACAGCTCCGCGATCTCGGTCGGCATGTCACCGATGTTCGAGCCCTGGCCGGAGCAGAACAGATCGGGGTGGCGGCTGGCGAAGGTCACGTCGTCATACGTCGTGAGCGCCCAGTAGCCGGGGCCGGCTGGGATGTTCCCGAACTCGGGCTCGGGGTGGAACGACACCGGCTTCTCGGTGCGCAGCTTGCGGAACACCGCCTCGCGCATGGCGTCCGGTTGCGACCAGAGCACGAAGTCGCTCAGGTCGATCTCGTCCACCGGGGTCTGGACCTCGGGCAGCTCGGCGATGGCCATGGGACCACGGTAGACCGACCCGCACTTCCCCTACGATCCCGGCGGATGCCCCGCCGCCGCACGATCGTCGCCGCCACGTTGGCCGCGTTCGGGGCGGCGGCCGCGACGTACCTCGCGGTGAAGAAGGCGGGCGAGAGGGCCGCGTCGCAGAAGGTGTCGGCCAGGGAGCCGGCGGGGCCGATCGGTTCGACCTCGCGGACTGCTCGCAACATCGAGCTGGCCAAGGTCGGCATCGGAGCGGGGGGATCGCTCGCAGCCCACAAGGCACGGCGCGTGTTCGCAGGCGCCGAGCAGCGTGACGCGCTCGATGCCCGGTTCGAGCTGAAGACCGCAGAGCAGGTGGCCGCTGCGCTCGGCAACATGAAGGGCGCGCTGATGAAGCTCGGCCAGATGGCCAGCTACCTCGACCAGGGCCTGCCCGAGCCGGTGCGCGAGGCCTTGGCGCAGCTCCAGGCCGACGCCCCTCCGATGGCGCCAGAGCTGTCGGCCGAGGTGTTGGTGCGCGAGCTGGGCCGGGCTCCCGAACAGCTCTTCGCGGAGTGGGACCCGATCCCGATCGCAGCCGCATCGATCGGCCAGGTCCACCGCGCCATGACCCACGACGGCGTGGCCGTCGCCGTCAAGGTGCAGTACCCGGGCGTCGACGAAGCGATCAGGGCCGACCTCGGCAACGCCGGGTTGCTGTTCCAGGCGATGGGCATGATGTTCCCCGGGCTCGAACCGGGACCGCTCGTCGATGAGCTGCGCTCGCGCCTGCTCGAAGAGCTCGACTACGTGCTCGAGGCGGCTCACCAACGCCTGTTCGCCGCGTACTACGCCGGCCACCCGTTCATCCACGTCCCGAAGGTCGTCGACGCCTTGAGCTCGGCACGGGTGCTCACCACCGAGCTGGCGGATGGCGCGCGCTTCGACGAGGTCATCACGTGGTCCCAGACCGAGCGGGACCTCGCCGGCGAGACGATCTTCCGATTCGTGTTCCGCAGCCTGTACCGCCTGCATGCGTTCAACGGCGACCCGCACCCCGGCAACTACCTGTTCCACCCCGGCGGACGCGTGACGTTCCTCGACTTCGGGCTCGTGAAGCGCTTCGACGCCGCCGAGGTCGACGTGTTCGAGCGGATGATCGAGGCGATGGTGATCGACCGTGACGTCGCCGCCTTCCGGTCGGTGATCGAAGACGTGGGCTTGCTGAAACCAGGGATGCCGTTCGACGATCAACAGGTCGAGGACTACTTCGGGCACTTCTACGAGTTCGTGCTCGAGGATCAGACGCAGACGATGACGCCGGAGTACGCCACCGAGTCGGTGCGACGCATCTTCGACGCCAGCGGCCCGTCAGGTGAGATCATCAAGGCGGCCAACGTCCCCCCGAGCTTCGTGATCATCCAGAGGATCAACATGGGCCTGTACGCCATCCTTGGCCAGCTCCTGGCCACCAGGAACTGGCGGCGCATCGCTGAAGAGCTGTGGCCGTTCGTCGACGGACCCCCGTCCACCCCGTTGGGCCAAGAGGAGGCGGCATGGCTGGCATCGCAGACGGCGTGACCACCGATCCATTCCGATGGCTCGACGCGACGGCCCAGGCTGATCTCGTCCGCCGAGGAGAGGCGTCGCCCGTCGAGCTCGTCGAAGCCGCGATCGCGCGCATCGAGCGGCTCGACCCTGCGCTCAACGCTGTCATCCACCATCGGTTCGAACGGGCGCTCGAAGAGGCCGCGGCCGGCCCACCCGATGGCCCCTTCCGCGGCGTGCCCTTCCTCTTGAAGGACCTCTTCACGGACAGCGAGGGGGATCCGGCGCACAACGGGATGAAGGCGCTGCGCGACGCGGGCAACGTCGGACAAGCGGACGCCTGGTTGGTGACGCGGCACCGCAAGGCCGGCTTCGTGATCGCGGGAAGGACCAACACCCCGGAGATGGGTCTCCTCCCGACCACCGAACCGCTCGCGCACGGCCCGACCCACAACCCTTGGGACACCGCGTACTCGCCGGGAGGGTCGAGCGGAGGGAGCGGCGCGGCGGTGGCGGCGGGGCTCGTCCCCGTCGCGCACGCCACCGACGGCGGCGGGTCGATCCGGATCCCTTCGAGCATGTGCGGCTGCGTCGGCCTCAAGGTGTCGCGGGGACGGATCACGATGGGCCCCGACCGCGACGAGAGCGGCGTCAGCGTCGGGCATGTGATCAGCCGCAGCGTGCGCGACTCGGCCGGCGTGCTCGACGCCACCCACGGCCCCGGCCCGGGAGACATGGTGATCGCACCCGCGCCCGCGCGCCCGTATGTCGAGGAGGTCGGCGCCGACCCCGGCCCGCTGCGCGTCGGGATGCTGGCTTCGAACCCGCAAGGCCCCTTGCACCCGGACTGCGAGACGGCGGTGCGCGGGGCGGCCAAGCTGCTCGAGTCGCTCGGCCATCACGTGGAGGAAGCGCACCCCGCCGCGCTGGACGGCACCGAGATGGCCACGCAGTTCGCGGCGCGCTGGTGCGCGAACGCGGCATTCGGCCTCGTCGCCGCGGGCACCGTCGTCGGGCGCACGCTCGGCGCAGAAGATGTGGAGCCCATCACGTGGGCGTTGGCTGAGTTCGGTCGCACGTTCAGCGCCGTCGACCTGGCCGGCGCGCTTGCCGCGTCCGCCCGGTTCACGAGGAGCATCGGCCTGTGGTTCGCCGACGGGTGGGACCTGCTGCTCACGCCCACGCTCGGCCAGCCGCCACCCCGGCTCGGCGAGATCGGCGCCGGTGCCGACAACCCGCTCGAGGCGCTGGCGAAGGCCGGGCCCTACGCGGCGTTCACGTCCTCGTTCAACGTGACCGGCCAACCGGCGATCTCGTTGCCGCTCCACTGGAACGACGCCGGCCTGCCGATCGGCGTCCAGCTCGTGGCCGCCTACGCGCGCGAAGACGTGCTCCTTCGGGTCGCCGGCCAGCTCGAGCAAGCCGCGCCGTGGTCGGATCGGCGCCCCTTGGTTTCCTGACGTTCGTGTCAGGTATTCTCCGGAACGTATGACCCCGCGCCTCGACGTCACCGGTCGGCCGGTCGCCCTGCGCGACCTCGACCTCGGCACCTTCTTCCGCCCGCGATCCGTCGCCGTGCTCGGCGCGTCCGACTCGGCCGGCAAACCGACGGCGGCGATGACCCGCAAGATCAGGGCCTGGGCCGACGCGGCCGGCGCCGACTTCTACCCCGTGAACCCCAACCGCGACGCGGTCGACGGTCTGCCGTGCTTCGACACGATGGCCGAGGTGCCGGGCGACGTCGACCTCGCCGTGATCCTGACGAGCAACGCCATCGAGTCGTTCGAGGTCGTGCTCGAGAAGAAGCCGAGGTTCGCGGTGATCTTCGCCGCCGGGTTCGCTGAGGTGGGAGCCGACGGCGAGCGCGAGCAGCAACGGCTCACCGAGATCGTCCAGGCGTCAGACACGCGCCTGCTCGGTCCGAACACGAACCTCAACGCGTTCGAGACCTTCCGGAGCGACCTCGAGGGCAAGCGGCTGGCGCTGATCACGCAGTCGGGCCATCAGGGCCGACCGATCTTCCAGGCCCAGGACCTCGGCCTCGCGATGAGCCACTGGGCACCGACGGGCAACGAGGTCGACCTCGAGTTCGCCGACTTCGCGTCCTGGTTCGCCGACCAGCCTGACGTCGGCGTGATCGCCGCGTACATCGAAGGCTTCAAGGACGGCCGCACGTTGATGCTCGCCGCCGACCACGCGGCCACGCAGGGCGTGCCGATGGTGATCGTCAAGGTCGGCCGCACCGATGCCGGGCGCTCGATGGCCAAGTCGCACACCGGCCACCTGACCGGCTCTGACGCGGTGACGAGCGCCGTGTTCCGCCAGCTCGGCATCACCAGGGTGAGCGGGCTCGACGAGCTGCAGGACACCTCGGCCATGCTCGCCCGGGCCGCGGCACCGACGGGCACCGGCGTGTGCATCTACGCCATCTCCGGTGGTACCGGCGCCCACCTCGCCGACCTCGCATCAGAGGCCGGTCTGGACCTTCCCGACCTCACCAAGGCCACGCAGCAGCAGCTGCACGAGTGGATCCCCTCGTACCTGCGGGTCTCGAACCCGGTCGACAACGGTGGCGCGCCTTCCTCCGACTGGCGCGGGCGCAAGATCCTCGATGCGATCGTGGCCGACCCGAACGTCGATGTGATCATCTGCCCGATCACCGGCGCTCTCGCGTCGATGTCCAAGCCCCTCGCCCGCGATCTCGTCGCCGTGGCCGAGACGACCGAAAAGCCCATCTGCGTCATCTGGGGCTCGCCTGTCACCAAGGACGAGAAGGCGTACGAGATCCTGCTGACGTCGTCGAAGGTGATCACGTTCCGCACGTTCTCGAACTGCGTGCAGGCGGTGCGCGCCTACTTCGACCACCACGAGTTCGCGGGGCGCTACACCTCTGCGTTCGCGAAGCCGGTGCTGCGCCCGTCGCCGGCGAAGGCGAAGGCCGCTCCCCTGCTCGCGTCGAGGGGTACGACCCTCAGCGAGCACGACGCGAAGCAGGTGCTGGCCGCGTACGGCATCCCCGTGACGCGGGAGGAGGTCGTGATGTCCGCGGCGGCCGCCACGAAGGCAGCGAACCGCATCGGCTACCCGGTCGTGGTGAAGGCCAGCTCGTCGGCCATCGCCCACAAGTCCGACCTCGGCCTGGTGAAGGTGGGGCTGCGGTCGGCCAAGGAGGTGCGGGCCGCGTATGAAGCCATCGCGCCGCACAGCGACGGCGCGGTGCTCGTCTCGGAGATGGTCACCGGCGGCACGGAGTGCGTGGTCGGCATGTCGCACGACGACCTGTTCGGCCCGACGATCCTGTTCGGTCTCGGTGGTGTGTTCGTCGAGGTGTTCGAGGACGTCACGTTCCGCGTGCCGCCGTTCGACAAGGCCGAGGCCCTGCGCATGGTCAACGAGGTGAAGGGCGCCGCACTGCTGCGTGGAGCGCGGGGGCGCGCCAAGGGCGACGTGAAGGCGCTCGTCGACACGTTGATGAAGGTGCAGCGGCTTGCCGTCGACTGCGCATCGGAGATCGCCGAGCTCGACATCAACCCGCTCGTGGTCCTGCCCAAGGGCGTCGTCGCCCTCGACGCCCTGCTCATCACGCAGCCCGTCGAGACGTGATCATCCGCGATCGCACGGCGATCGTCGGGGTCGGGCAGACGGAGTTCGCGAAGGCACTCGACCGGTCGGAGAAGCGGCTCGCGCTCGAGGCGATCAGCGCCGCGCTCGACGACGCCCAGATCGATCCGAGCGAGGTCGACGGCCTCAGCTCGTACACGCTCGAGACGACCGAAGAGGTCGAGATCGCCCGCAACCTCGGGCTCGGGGACGTGACGTTCTTCAGCCAGGTCGGCTACGGCGGCGGCGCCGGGTGCGGCGTCGTCGGCCACGCGGCCATGGCGGTGGCGACGGGCCAGTGCCGCGTTGCGGTCGCGTGGCGCAGCCGCAAGCGGGGCGCGGCCGCGAGCCGTCCGTGGTCGCAGATCGGCGATCGCGTCAGTGGCTCGCACCAGTGGTCACGCCCGTTCGGCCTGCTCCGACCGGTGGACGAGATCGCGCTGCTCGCCCGGCGCTACCTCCACGAGTACGGCGGCACGCGCGAGCAGCTGGCGGAGGTGGCCCTCGCGTTCCGGGCCCACGCGAACGGGAACCCGGCGGCGATGATGCACGACAAGGTCCTGACGAAGGAGCAGTACCTCGACGCCCGGTGGATCAGCGAGCCGCTGTGCCTGTTCGACAACTGCCTGGAGTCGGACGGGGCGGGAGCGGTCGTGATCACATCCGCCGAGCGCGCCCGCGACCTGCCGAAGCCGGCGGTGCTCATCCACTCCGTTGCGCAGTCGATCCCGCAGCAGCACCAGACGATGACGAACTACTTCGGCGACGATCCGTTGCTGGGCCCGTCGTGGGCGTGCGCGCGGCTGTTGTGGGAGCACGCGGACGTGACGCCTGCCGACGTCGACGTCGCCCAGCTCTACGACGCGTTCAGCCCGCTCGTCCCGCTGTCGCTCGAGGGCTATGGCTTCTGCGGTCGGGGCGAGGGGCTCCCGTTCTGCGAGGACGGCGCGCTCCGAGTCGGTGGCGGGAGGTTGCCGACCAACACCAGCGGCGGCGGGATGTCGGAGGCGTACGTGCACGGCTTCAACCTCATCGTCGAGGGTGCCCGCCAGCTGCGGGGCGAGTCGCCCAACCAAGTGGAGGGCGCCGAGGTGTGCCTCGTCACCAGCGGCGAGGGCGTCCCCACGTCCGCGCTCCTGCTGAGGAAGGCATGAGCCCGATGGTGGAGGGCTTGATCCTCCCCGACGTCGAGCACCCCGAGGCCGCGCCGTTCTGGGCCGGATGCGCCGTGGGCGAGCTGCGGGTGCAGGCGTGCGCGTCGTGCGGTCGGAGGCGGATGCCACCGCGTCCCATGTGCCCTGCGTGCCGCTCGTTCGATGACCGCTGGGAGGTGACGAGCGGCCGCGGCCGGGTGTGGTCGGTGGTGATCCCACACCCGCCGTTGCTGCCGGCCTACGGCGAGCAGGCTCCGTACAACGTCGTGCTCGTCGAGCTCGACGACGACCCCTCGATCCGCTTCGTCGGCAACGTCGTCACGGCCGCAGGCGCCCGCCTCGACTCCGTCGACCCGCACGACGTCGCCATCGGCGACGCCGTCCGAGTCGTCTTCAGCCAGATCGCGGACGACGTCTGGCTTCCTCAGTGGGTCAAGAGCTGACCGTCAGGAACGCTTGGCGCCGCGCTTCGCGTTGCCGCGCGGGCCGCCGCCGGCCTTGGGCCGTCCGGGGCGCGAGCTGCCATGGGGGCGATGGGGCCGGTGCGAGGACGAAGGGCTGGACGCGGGGCGTGCGGCCTTGGGTCGGGGCTTGGGCGGTGTGCGCACGAAGGCGGCACCGAGTCCCTCGACGTCGGCCGGCTCGAGCTGCATCGGCACCTTGAGCGCCTTCTGCAGCTTGCGCACCGCGGCGGCGACCTCGGAGCCGACGAGCGACACGACCGTGCCGTCGTTGCCGGCGCGGCCCGTGCGACCGGAGCGGTGGACGTAGTCCTTCTCGTCCGCGGGGGGAAGGACGTGGATCACGCAGCCGACGGCATCGACGTGGATGCCGCGGGCGGCGACGTCGGTGGCGACGAGCGCCTGCACCTCGCCGCGGGCGAACTGGTCAAGGGCACGCTCGCGCTGGCCCTGGCTGCGGTTGCCGTGGATGGCGACGGCGCTGATGCCGGCGCCGCCGAGCTGCTTGGCGAGGCGGTCGGCGCCGTGCTTGGTGCGGCAGAACACGATGGCGGGCCAATGGCGCTCGACCAGGCGAGCCGTGATGCTGTCCCGCTGGTTGCGCTCGGCCTTCCAGAAGAGGTGGCGCACGTCGCCCTGGTCGTCGCCGTCGTCGGCCAGCTCGTGGCGGACGGGCTTGCGCTGGTAGCGCTTCACCAGCACGTCGACCTCACCATCGAGGGTGGCCGAGAAGAGCAGTGTCTGGCGATCGGCGCGGACGGTGTCGAGCAGGCGCTTCACCGCGGGGAGGAACCCCATGTCGGCCATGCGGTCGGCTTCGTCGATGACCGCGATCTCGACCTCGTCGAGCCGTACGTCGTTCTGCGAGATGAGGTCCTCGAGCCGGCCGGGGCAGGCGACGAGGACGTCGGCGCCGTTGCGCAGCGCGCGGCGCTGGGGCTCGTAGCCGACGCCGCCGTAGACGGCGGTGACGGTGCGGCCCTTGGCGGTGGCGAGGGGCGCCAGCTCGT
>JBEEGB010000397.1:0-2713 GCA_041166585.1 Acidimicrobiaceae bacterium | reverse complement strand
TCCGCTCGATCGACGGCCGCGCGTTGGCATCCGTGCCCGGCGCCCTCACGACCGCAGCGATCGACGCGTGGCGGGCGCTCGAAGCGTCCTCCCTCGACCCCTAGCCCCAGCCCCCAGCCGTTCTGGCGTGCGTTAGGGGGCTCAGAGCCCCTCAACGCACGCCGGTTGGAGGGTCAGAGCGGTCGGAGGTGGACGACGTCACCGACGGCGATCGTGCGGCGATCACCCTCGTCCGTTCGGACGACGAGGTGGCCCTCCGCGGTGATGTCGACGGCGGTACCGGTGAGGTCGTTGGCCCCCAGGTCGACCCGCACGCGGTTGCCGAGCGTCGCGGATCGCTCTCGCCAGTCGGCGAACAGCCGCGACTCGCCGCGCTGCTGCACCAGCTCGGTGTAGCCCGCGCTGAGCGCCTCGAGGAACGCAATGAGCACGGCCTCTCGGTCGAGGGTGCGCCCGGCGACGTGGTTGGCGGCGATCGCGATGTCGCGCAGCTCGTCGGGCAGCGCGTCCGGCCAGTTGATGTTCAGGCCCATGCCCACCACCACCACGACCCGCTCATCGGGGGGCGGTGGCGACCATCCCGCGTCGGCGGGGCTGCGGGCCGGCCAGTCCGCCTCGGCGAGGACGCCTCCGAGCTTGCGATCGGGGGCCGAGCCGTCGCCAGGCCAGACCAGGTCGTTCGGCCACTTGATCCTCGGCGCGAAGCCTGCGACCTGGTGGACCGCGGTGGCGGCCGCCACCGAGACCGCCATCGTCACCAGACCGGCCACCTCGGCGGGCGGGCGCAGGAGCACGCTCACGAGCAAGGAGGCTGCCGCCGGCGCCTCCCACGTGCGGCCTTGCCGGCCCCGGCCCGCGGTCTGGTGGTCGGCCACGAGGACGATCCCCTCGGGCGCTCCTTGCCGGGCCAGCGCCAGCGCATCGGCGTTGGTCGAGCCCGTCTCGTCGACCCACCGCACATCAGCGAACGGGGTGCCGGCGAGCGCTCGTCTGGCGAGGTCACCTGGCACGGCGAGTAAACATAGGCCCGTGTTCTCCAAGGTCCTGATCGCCAACCGCGGCGAAATCGCTGTTCGTGTCATTCGTGCGTGTCGTGAGCTCGGCATCACGTCCGTCGCCGTCTACTCCGACCTCGACCGCGACGCCCTCCACGTCCGGCTCGCCGACGAGGCCTACTCGTTAGGGGGGACGACCGCGGCGGAGAGCTACCTCAACACCGAGGCCATCCTCGACGTGATCGAGCGCTCGGGCGCCGAGGCGGTGCATCCCGGGTACGGCTTCTTCTCCGAGAACACCGACTTCGCCAGGGCGATCACCGCTCGGGGCGTTGCGTTCATCGGACCGCCGCCCGAGGCCATCGAGGTCATGGGCGACAAGGTGTCGTCCCGCATCGCCGCGCAGTCCGCCGGTGTGGCGGGCGTGCCCGGCACCACCGAGTTCCTCAAGTCAGCCGACGAGGTCGTGGCGTTCGGCGAGTCGAACGGCTGGCCGGTCGCGATCAAGGCTGCGTTCGGTGGCGGTGGACGCGGCATGCGCGTCGTGCAGAGCGCGGCCGACGCGGCGGGGGCGCTGGAGTCGGCGCAGTCCGAGGCCTTGAAGGGCTTCGGGCGGGCGGAGTGCTACGTCGAGCGCTACCTCACGTGGCCGCGTCACGTGGAGATGCAGGTCTTCGCCGACACCCACGGCAACACGGTGTGGCTCGGTGAGCGCGACTGCTCGGCGCAGCGACGTCACCAGAAGCTGGTGGAGGAGAGCCCCGCGCCCGCGCTGCCCGACGACGTGCGCAAGGCGATGGGCGAGGCCGCGGTGAAGGTCGCCGCCGCCTGCGGCTACGTGAACGCCGGCACCGTCGAGTTCCTCTTCCAGGACGGCGAGTTCTTCTTCCTCGAGATGAACACGCGACTGCAGGTGGAGCACCCCGTGACCGAGCTGGTGACCGGACTCGACCTCGTCGCCGAGCAGCTGCGGGTGGCCGCGGGCGAGCCGCTGTCGTTCACCCAGGACGAGGTGCTCGCCGGTGGGCGCGGGCACGCGATCGAGGTGCGCATCAACGCCGAGAACCCGGCCGGCGGGCGCTTCCTGCCGTCGCCAGGCAAGATCACGAAGCTGCGGATCCCGCAGGGGTTCGGCGTGCGGTGGGACGGCGGCTACGAGGCCGGCGACGAGGTGAGCCAGTACTACGACAACCTGGTCGGCAAGCTCATCGTGTGGGGGCGAGACCGTGACACGGCCATCGCTCGGATGCTGCGGGCGCTGACCGAGCTGGAGGTCGAGGGCATCGCCACGACGGTTCCGGCGGACGTCGCGATCCTCTCGCATCCCGACTTCGCCGCCGCCAAGCACTCGACGAAGTGGGTGGAGGACACGCTCGACCTGTCGGGCGTGGAGTCGTCAGCCGGCGGCGCCGCGGCGCCTGAGGCCGGTGACGGCGAGGAGCCCAAGGTCCGGCGCGATGTGGACGTCGAGGTGAACGGCCGGCGCTACTCGGTGGCCCTGTGGGTGCCGGAGACCGCGGGGGCGGTAGGCGGGCCTGCGGGCGGGGGCGGCGGGGCCGTCGCCGCGAAGCCACGGCGAGCCGCCGGCGCGGGAGCCGCTGCGGTGGCCGGGAGCGGCAAGGTCACCGTGCCCATGCAGGGCACGATCATCAAGGTGCTCGTTGCCGTCGGCGACACGGTCGAGGCCGGCCAGCCCGTGTGCGTCCTCGAGGCAATGA
>JBEEGB010000396.1:0-3178 GCA_041166585.1 Acidimicrobiaceae bacterium | reverse complement strand
CCGTCGTCAGCCGCGACGACGAGCACGACGATGTCGGTGGCCTCGGCGCCGCGGGCGCGCATGGCGGTGAACGCCTCGTGGCCCGGGGTGTCGATGAAGGTGATGAGCCGGCCGTTCTTTTCGACCTGGTACGCACCGATGTGCTGGGTGATTCCGCCGGCCTCGCCCGCCACCACGTTGGTGTTGCGGATCTGGTCGAGCAGCTTGGTCTTGCCGTGGTCGACGTGACCCATGACGGTGATCACCGGCGGCCGCGGGACGAGGTCTTCGTCGGCAACGTCGTCGTCAACGACGTCGAGCCGCCTGCGCAGCTCGACCTCTTGCTCCTCGCCAGGGTTGACGAGGCTGATGGCGGCGCCGACCTCGGCTGCGAACAGCTCGATCATGTCGTCGGTGAGCGACTGCGTCGCGGTGACCATCTCGCCCTGTTGCATGAGGAAGCGCACGACGTCGGCCGCGGTGCGGTTCAGCTTGGGGCCCAGCTCCTGGGGCGTCGACGCCCGCTCGATGACGATCGTGCCGTCAGGGACAGGTGCCGAGTTGGGCGTGTAGGTCGGCACGTCCATGGGCTGCAGCTCGTCGCGGTTGCGACGACGACGCCCACCCTTGCGGGGCTGGCGACGACCGCCAGGACCGCCGGGACGGCCACCGGGACCGCCGGGACGACCGCCTGGGCCACCACCGGGACCGCCGGGACTGCCGCCCGGGCCACCACCGGGACGTTGACCGAAGCCACCGCCACCGGAGGGAGGGCCGCTGGGACGCTGGCCGAAGCCACCGCCACCGCTCGGCGGGCCACCTGGGCGCTGGCCCACACCGGGACCACCGGGACGACCGACACCGGGACCGCCGGGACGACCGACGCCGGTCTGGCGCGGCGACATCGGACCGCGACCGCCCATGCCGGGAGGCGGCGGGATCGGCTTGCCTGTGGTCGAAGAGATCGGAGCGGCGCCGGGCGCCTGCGGGCTCGACTCGTCCGCGGCCGGCGCGGACGGAGCGGCGGCCTGCGCGGCAGGAGCGATCGGCTCGGACGCGGGCGCCTGGCGCGGCGGGGTTGCCGCCGCCGCGGGGCGCTCAGCGGGCGCGGGCGCTGGTGCTGGTGTCGGGGCGGGCGCCGAGGGGGTCGTGGGACCGGGCCGGGGCGGCAGGTGGCTGCCGCTCGAGGTGATCGGACCGCGGGGCATGGCGGGGGCGGGCGCGGGTGCGGGCCGCGTGCTGGCGGCGGCAGGGCGCTCGGCCTCTGGCGCGGCGGGGCGCGGCTTGGGAGGGGCGGACGGCGCTGGCGCGGCGGCGGCCGGACGCTCGACCTCGGGCTCGACCACGGGTTCGGGAGTGGGTGCCTAGGGCGTCGCTGGCGCCGGAGCCTCGACCGCGGCGGGCGCCGGCGCCTCGGCGGCGGCGGGCGCGGGGACCTCGACCGGAGGGGCAGCAGCCGGTGCCGGCGCGCGCTCCTCGACCGCCGGTGCAGTCGCGGCATCTGCTGCTGGTGCTGCGGCGGCGGCGGGCTTGGGCGCGGCCTTGGCGGCGGCCTTCTTCGCCGGAGCAGCCTTCTTGGGCTCCTCGGGCTGGACCTCGCGACGGATCCCGAGCTGGTCGGCCTTGCGGCGCACCCGGTCGGCCTGAGCCTCCTGGATGCTCGAGGAGTGGCTCTTGACCCCGATGCCGAGCTGCACGGCGAGATCCAGCAGCTCTTTGTTGGACAGCCCGAGCTCCTTCGCCAGCTCATGGACTCGTGGGTTCTTGGGCAAAGAGGTTCCCTCGTCTTG
Organism: Acidimicrobiaceae bacterium; assembly: GCA_041166585.1. Taxonomy (GTDB): domain Bacteria; phylum Actinomycetota; class Acidimicrobiia; order Acidimicrobiales; family JACDCH01; genus JBEEGB01. Next base: position 1,409 of record JBEEGB010000396.1, on the reverse strand, counting down.
GCAACGCGTACGACGCCCCCTGAACAGGAGGCGTTCTAGTCTCGCGCAGCCGGACCCGACCGCACGAAGTCGGTTCGCAGCCGCTCGATCTGGTTGGGCTCGACCGGTGCCCTCAGTGCCCTTGACAGGGCCTGACGGCGGACGGCGAGCTCAAAGCATGGGAGCGATCCAGCACACAGCCAGGCGCCCCGGCCGGCAAGTGTACGTGAGACCTCCAGCGATCCCTCCCGGGTTCTGCCGATCCGGACGAGCTCAGCCTGCCCCCGAACCACCCGACACCCGACACACGTCCGCCGTGGCCCCGACTTCGCCGTTTGTGCGGTCGTGAGTCGGAAATTCTGCGACTGAGAACCGCACAAACGATCAGGAGGAGGCGTCGGGCGACTCCGGCTCGAGGTGCATGGCGGCGTCTTCGGCGGCTGGGGCCAGCTCGATCTCGGCGACATCGGTCGGACCGCCCGACTCGGTCATGTCGTCGGACATCGCCAGCTCGGACGCCTCGACCTCGTCGGCCGGCTCGTCCCCGATGTGCTGCCACTGCTCGGCGGAGATGGCGGGGCCACCCTCGGCGGGCACCCACACCTGCTCGTTGGTCTCGGTGTCGAGCACCCACTCGCCCTGGGCCCACTCCTCGCCGCCGTAAGCCTCCTCGTCGGCGAGCTGGGTCTCGCTCTTGATGTCGACCCGCCAGCCGGTGAGCCGCGCCGCGAGTCGGGCGTTCTGGCCCTCCTTCCCGATGGCCAGCGACAGCTGGTAGTCGGGGACGATGACCTCGGCCGTGCCGGTCTCCTCGTTGATGCGGACCTCTTTGACCCGTGCCGGCGACAGCGCCTTCATCACGAAGTCGGACGGCTCGCTCGAGAAGGGGACGATGTCGATCTTCTCGCCCCGCAGCTCGTTGACCACCATGCGCACGCGCGCGCCGCGGGCGCCCACGCAGGCGCCGACCGGGTCGACGTTCTGGTCGTTCGAGAACACCGCGATCTTCGTGCGGTGACCTGGCTCGCGGGCGCACGCCTTGATCTCGACGACGCCGTCGGCGATCTCGGGGACCTCGAGCTCGAACAGGCGCTTGATAAGGCCCGGATGGGTGCGGCTCACGACGATCTGGGGGCCCTTCGAGGTCTTGCGCACCTCGACGATGTAGGCCTTGACCCGCGCGCCCGGCTCGGGACGCTCGTAGGGCACCTGCTCGGCCTGCGGGAGGAGCGCCTCGACCCGACCGAGGTCGAGCAGCGTGTAGCGGCTGTCGTTCTGCTGGATGATGCCGGTGACGATGTCGCCCTCGCGACCGGCGTACTCCTCGTACTTCATCTCGCGCTCCGCCTCGCGGATGCGCTGCAGGATGACCTGCTTGGCGGTCTGGGCGGCGATGCGGCCGAAGTCCTTCGGCGTCGCGTCCCACTCCC
>JBEEGB010000395.1:0-3832 GCA_041166585.1 Acidimicrobiaceae bacterium | reverse complement strand
GTCCGCTCGTCGACCTCTGCGCTGATCGTCATGCGCTCGTGCTCCTGGTCGTTGCAGGCGAAGTGCTTCACGCAGCAGCCGACACCTCCGGCCTGCACGCCGCTGATGTAGGCGACGGCGAGACGGGCGCTGAGAAGGGGGTCCTCGGCGAAGGACTCGAACGTGCGACCGGCGAGCGGCGTGCGCGGGATGCACACCGTCGGTCCGAGCAGTACGTGCACGCCCTTCGCCGTCGCCTCCTCGGCGAGCACCGCGCCGTAGCGCTCGAGCAGGTCGACATCCCAGGTGGCCCCGGCGGCCATCCCGCACGGGAACGAGAGCGAGCGCCGGGTCCCGATCCGCTCGCCCCGCACACCCGACGGACCGTCGGACACCTTGAGCCGGCCGATGCCGAGCCGCTCGACCGCGGGCAAGTGCCACACATCGTCGCCGCCGGTCAGCGACGCCTTCTCGTCCAGGGTGAGCGACGCGACGAGCGCGTCGATCCGATCGTCTGCGGAGGTGTCAGCCACGCGCCGACGGTACCGGCCCCCGTTCTGCCGGTGCTGAGTCGGGGAATTTCCGACTCAGCACCGCACAAACGACGTGTCGGGTAGGGCGTGCGATGATCGGCGCTTCGAACGGATCGCGAGAGGGGCAGCCGTGAGCGATGTCGACGGGTCGGGGACCCAAGACGATCCCTGGATCCTGACCACGCCGCCGGGCAAGTCGGAGTACGAGGCCTGGCGTGACCAGGCCTCGGATCCGCCCGCCCTCGTGGTGCAGGTCGGCTCCACGCAGCTGCGCTATCAGCTGCGCTGCATCGACGACCTGCATGCGATGCTGCGCGCGCACGGCGACTGGATGCCGCTCGGCGCGGCCGACGAGCAGAAGGACGCGCAGGACGGAACGGTCGAAGCCTGGGGGCGATCGGCGAAGAACCCGGTCGGTGGGTGGTACGGGCTGAAGAAGGGCCTGCGCGGGCGCTTCGGCAACTACGTGCCTCCGGTGCTCGAGGCGCTCGGGCTCGCCGAAGTCGAGCACAACGCCCGGAACAACCGAATGCGGGCCATTTAGGCCCGAGGCCGAAGTCGAAACAATCACGAAACACCGGACTGGTACAACAACAAAGTGTTGAAGGTGCTCCTCACCGGTGGCCGCGTGATCGACCCCTCCTCGGGGTTCGACAAGATCGCCGACGTCCTGGTCGAGCGCGGCGTGATCGCCGCCGTCGGCGCTGACCTCGCGGCCCTCCACCCTGACGCGGAGACGGTCGACTGTGCGGGGTTGCTCGTGACCCCGGGGCTCATCGACCTGCACGCGCACGTGTTCCTCGGCCTCGGCGACTTCTGCGTCGCGCCCGACCGAGCGGGGATCGACACGGGGGTGCCCGTGGTCGTCGACGGTGGCACGAGCGGCGTCGCGACCTTCGGGCTCGCTCGCAACTGGATCGAGGCGTCGGAGCCCGCCACGCGGGTGCTGGCGTGGATGGACCCGTGCCAGCTGTACCTCGCAACCGGCGACTTCATCTGCCACAAGCTGCGCATCGCCGACGACACCCGCAACCTCGATCTCGACTCGACCGCGGCGGCGCTCGACGAGCACGCCGAGATGGTGATCGGCTTCAAGGTGCGAGCCACGCACGTCGGCGACGACACCCGCAGCCCGTTCCTCGACGGCGCTCAGGCGATCGCCGGAGATCGGCGTCCGGTGATGGTGCACCTCGGCCGCTTCCCGCACACCCCGTCGATCACGAACGAGGCGCTGCTCACCACGCTGCGATCCGGCGACGTCATCACCCACGCCTTCCGCGCCGGTGGCGGCCAGCTCGACCCCAACAGCGGCGCCGTCACCCCTGAGTTCGCTGAGGCCGTCGAACGGGGCGTGCGCCTCGACGTCGGCCACTCGGCCACCGACTTCCGCTACCGCACCGCTCGGCGCCTCTTCGACGCCGGATACCTGCCCGACTCCATCTCCACCGACCTCAACGCCTTCAACGCGGACACGCCGGTGGGGTCGCTGCCCGAGACGATGTCGAAGGTGTGGGCCCTCGGCGTCGACCTCGTCGACGTGATCAAGATGGCGACGCTCGGCCCCGCCACGTCGATCCGCCGCGACTACGAGCTCGGGTCGCTGGCCGTCGGCCGGCCCGCGGAGATCTCGGTGCTGCGCATCGAAGAAGGACCCGTCGAGCTGTCCGACGGCCACGAGACGATCACCGCGGCGCGCCGCCTGGTCGGCGCAGGCTGCGTGCGCGCGGGGAGCTGGATGGCGGTGCCCGAGCTGATGCCGGCCTGATGGACGCGCCCGCGCTCGCCGTCGCGCTCGACGCGCTCCCGAAGGTCGAGCTGCACTGCCACGTCGAAGGGACGATGCGGCCCGAGACGGTTGCCGAGCTGGCGGCGAAGAACGGTGTCCAGCTGCCGACGGCTGATCCCACGGACCTCTACCGCTACGACTCGCTCCAGGGCTTCCTCAGCGTCTTCTGGCTCGTCCAGTCGGTGCTCGGCGATCCAGGCGACTGGTCGCGCCTGGCCTATGAGTCGGTGATCGACGGAGCGGCGCACGGGTTGGCCTACCGCGAGACGTTCTTCACCCCGGCTCGCCACCTCGCCGGCGGGCAAGACCTGGCCGGCATCATCGCTGGGCTCGACGAGGGCTTGGCCGCCGCGGAAGCGGCGACGGGTGTGCGCGTCAACCTCATCTGCGACTTCGATCGCGACTTCGGACCGGGCGCGGCGCGCGAGCTCGCCACGTTGCTCGCCGAGCTCGCGCGGGCCGGATCGCCCGGGACCGATCGGGTTCTCGGCGTCGGCTACGACTCGACGGAGATCGGACAAGCACCTGCGGGCTATGCGGACGCGTTCGCCATCGCGCGGGCCGCCGGGTTCCGGCGCACCGCGCACCAAGGCGAGAACTCGGGGCCCGATGCCATCGAGACCTGCGTCGACGTCCTCGGTGCCGAGCGCATCGACCACGGCATGTCGATCCTGGGGGACCCCGAGCTCGTCAAGCGCTTCGCCGACGAGCGCATCGCCCTCACCGTCTGCCCCAACTCGAACATCCGCATCGCGAACGCCTTCCCGACGCTCGCCGAGCACGTCTATCCCGCGATGCGAGCTGCGGGGCTGGTGGCGACGCTCAACACCGACGACCCCGCGCTCACTGACCTCGACCTCGGCTACGAGTACGCATCCGTCGCCGAGGCCTTTGGCTGGGGTTGGGACGACATGGTGGACATCGCCCTCGACGGCGTCGAGGCGTGCTGGCTCGACGCGGATGCGAAGGCATCGCTTCGCGCCCGCACCGAGGAAGCACGAGATGCCCTCCGCCCCGCCTGACAGCGCGCTCGCCGACGGCATGCGCGCCGCGCTCGCCCACCACTGGCACCCGGTGTGCACCGCGGACGAGCTGCCTGGTCCGGTGGGTGTGCAGCTCCTCGGCCGCGAGCTCGCGGTCGCCCAGCTCGCAGACGGCCGGCTGCTGGCGTGCACCGACCGGTGTGCGCACCGGTCCACCCGCCTGTCGATCGGCTGCGTCGACCGCGACCGCCTCCGTTGCGCCTATCACGGGTGGGCGTACGGCGTCGATGGCCGGTGCGTCGAGATCCCCTCGATGCCTGAGAGCCCGATCCCGATCGCCGCCGCGGTCGAGACCTTCGAGGCCCGCATCGAACACGGCCTCGTCTGGATCAGGCTCGAGAGCACGGTCGACACCGCGGTGCCCGCCTGCCCCGGCCTCGAAGACCCGGCGATGAAGATGCTCGCCGGTGAGCCCTACACGTGGCCCGTCTCCGCGCTGCGCCGAGTCGAGAACTTCGTCGACCTCGCCCACTTCGCCTGGGTGCACGACG
>JBEEGB010000394.1:0-3023 GCA_041166585.1 Acidimicrobiaceae bacterium | reverse complement strand
CGGGCGCGAGAGAAGTCGGAGGAGGGCTGGCCGGTCATCGTGTTCTTCGACGAGATGGACTCGATGTTCCGCACGCGCGGCACCGGCATCAGCTCGGACATGGAGTCGACGATCGTGCCGCAGCTGCTGGCCGAGATCGACGGTGTCGAGACGCTGAAGAACGTCATCGTGATCGGCGCGTCGAACCGTGAGGACCTGATCGACCCGGCGATCCTGCGGCCCGGCCGCCTCGACGTGAAGATCAAGATCGAGCGGCCCGACGAGAAGGCCGCGGCGCAGATCTTCGGCCGCTACCTCACCACGGACCTGCCCCTCGACGCGGTTGAGGTGCGCGACGTCGGAGGCGGCGATCCCGCCAAGGCGGTGGCCGCCATGATCGAGCGCACGGTCGAGGAGATGTACTCCACCGACGAGAAGAACCGGTTCCTCGAGGTCACCTACCAGAACGGCGACAAGGAGATCATGTTCTTCAAGGACTTCTCGTCCGGCGCCATGATCGAGAACGTCGTGCGCCGCGCGAAGAAGCTGGCGATCAAGCGCCAGATCGCCGGGGAGCCGGGTGGCATCGGGACCGAGGACCTCATCCGGTCCATCGCGCAGGAGTTCAAGGAGCACGAGGACCTGCCCAACACCACCAACCCCGACGACTGGGCGAAGATCTCGGGCAAGAAGGGTGAGCGCATCGTGTACGTGCGCACGCTCATCAAGAAGCTCGACGAGGACTCGCCCACGGGTGGCCGCTCCATCGAGCGCGTGGCAACCGGCCAGTACCTGTAGCCCGTCCAGCCTCGCGATTCCGCCTCGGTGGGCTGTTGTCGCGGACGTTCAGCGGTAACGTCGCCGCGTGGCGATCCACAAGGTCCTCGGCATCGAGACCGAGTACGGCATCCTCATCCGAGGAGCTGCCGACTCGAACCCCATCGCCGCGTCCAGCGTCCTCATCAACGCCTACATCAACGACCTGACGAGGACGGCTGCATCGGCCGCCGGCCGGCCGAACGTGGGTTGGGACTTCGAGGACGAGTCACCCGGGAACGACGCCCGCGGGTTCGCGCCCGAGGGCACGATGGCCCCGGAGGTCGAGACCCATCTCGTCAACGCGGTGCTCACCAACGGCGCCCGCTACTACGTCGACCACGCCCACCCCGAGCTGTCGACACCTGAGTGCGCCGACCCGCGTTCGATCGTCGTGTACGACCGCGCCGCCGAGATGATCCTGCAGCGCTCGATGACGGCCGCGAACCGCACGCTGCCCGCGGGCCAGGAGATCGTGGTCTACAAGAACAACTCGGACGGCAAGGGCAACAGCTACGGCTGCCACGAGAACTACCTCATGGACCGCGCCGTGCCGTTCGGTCGAGTCGTGGCCCACGTGATGCCGCACTTCATCAGCCGGCAGCTGTACTGCGGCGCCGGCAAGGTCGGCACCGAGGCCGGTGGCATCCCCGCCGGTGAGGTGCCGTACCAGCTGACGTCGCGTGCCGACTTCTTCGAGGAGGAGGTCGGCCTCGAGACCACGCTGAAGCGACCGATCGTCAACACGCGCGATGAGCCTCACGCCGACGCGCAGAAGTACCGGCGGCTCCACGTGATCGTGGGCGACGCCAACCTCTCCGAGGTCGCGACGTTCCTCAAGGTGGGCACGACCGCGTTGGTGCTGGCGATGATCGAGGACGACTTCCTCGTGCGCGACCTCGCGTTCGCCGCGCCGGTGCAGACCCTTCGCCGCGTGTCGTACGACCTCACGCTGCGGCGGGCCCATGAGCTCGCGGACGGATCGACGGCGACCGCGCTCGAGGTGCAGTGGGAGTACTTCGACCGAGCGAAGAAGTACGCGGATGCGCACGACCTCGAGTGCCTCGGCGGTGAGGAGGTCGGGCGCGCCGTGCTCGATCGCTGGGAGGCCATGCTCGTCGGGCTCGAGTCCGATCCGATGAGCTTGGCGAAGCAGGTCGACTGGGTGGCGAAGTACCGCCTCATCGACGGCTACCGAGAGCGCCACGGCCTCGAGTGGGACGATGCGCGCCTCGCGGCGATGGACCTGCAGTACCACGACCTGCGCCCCTCGAAGTCGCTGGCGGCGCGGGTGGGGCTCGAGACACTTGTCACCGAGGGCGAGGCCGAGCTGGCCATGGTGGAGCCACCGCCCGACACCCGCGCCTACTTCCGCGGCAAGTGCCTCCAGCGCTGGGCTGACTCCATCGTCGCCGCCAACTGGGATTCTCTGGTGTTCGACATCGGCGGTGATCCGCTGCGGCGGGTGCCGATGATGGAACCCTTGCGCGGGACTCGCGCGCACGTGGGTAGGTTGATCGATGAGTGTTCCACCGCCGCCGAGCTGCTCGAGCGGCTGGGTACCTGAATCGGAGTGTGAGCTGAGCAATGGCCGAACGTGAGCAGAAGAAGAAGCCAGCTCCCCAGAAGCAGGACAAGGCCGTCGACGAGGCCCCTGCCAAGTCGGAGACAGGCGAGAAGATCAAGGGTGAGCTGGACGACCTCCTCGACGAGATCGACGAGGTGCTCGAGTCCAACGCCGAGGACTTCGTGAAGTCATACGTCCAAAAAGGCGGAGAGTGAACGAAAGTCGGTCGACGAGACGCCAACCGGTAGCCTCGCCGGCCGCATGACCCTTCCCTCCTTCTCACCCGGCGACGACCCGGGCCCGAGCTTCTACGACCTGCTCCGGCGCACCGCGGGCGCGCCCGCCGTCCCCGACATCGACGCCGCTGACCGCATCACGATCACGCACGGCACCACCGTCGTCGCGGTCCGCTATGCGGACGGCGTCGTGATGGCCGGTGACCGCAGGGCGACCAGCGGCAACCTCATCAGCCATCGAACGATGGAGAAGGTGTACCCGGCGGACCGTCACAGTGGCGTCGCCATCGCCGGAGCCGCGGGCCCCGCGATGGAGATGGTGAAGCTCTTCCAGCTCCAGCTCGAGCACTACGAGAAGGTCGAGGGCGTCGAGCTCAGCCTGGAGGGCAAGGCCAACCAGCTCTCGGGGATGGTGCGGGGCAACC
>JBEEGB010000393.1:0-4697 GCA_041166585.1 Acidimicrobiaceae bacterium | reverse complement strand
ACCCATCGCCCGCGCCTCCCCCTCGATCCCCTCGATCTCCCAGCACCGACCAGCGAGAAACCACTGTCGGCTCTACGGTTCGACGGTCTGGCGCAGATCACCTTCTCTGTCCCTCAACGACCCGAATCGGAGAATTCTCCGTGACCACGAGGCATTCATGCCAAAGGGGTCGAATCTTCCCAACGCTCGTCCATCGGGGGACGGGGTGGGGACCAAAAGGGGAGACCTTCATGACGCGTCACGCTCTCAAGAGGCCAGCAGCCGCAGTGTTGATCGTGGGAGCGACCGCGCTTCTCGGCGCCGCAGGACCGTCGGCAGTCGCGGCGGGCTGCGTGCCACCAGCGACGGCCGGGCCAGCCGTGGCCGGTCCCGTCTACGGCGCCGGGGACGCCACTTCGGGCAACGGGTACGTCGGAGCAGCCGGCGATCAGGGCTACATCGAGGTGTCGGGCAGCCAAGCCGGCAACGCCGCGGCGTTTGGCTCGACGAGCGACGGCTCGGCAGGTGGCTACATCGGGGTGAACGGCACCTCGGCCATGCCCAGCTACTGCGTCACCCACCCGTGATCAGATCGGCGCGGCTCGAGCCTCGAGCTCGGGTGTGAGCTGTCCGATGACCGCCGTCTTGTAGATGCGCCGGAGGGGTCCCTTCACGACCCCCTCCGCGAGGGCAGCGCGGACGCCCGCCTCGACCTGCGGCTCTCGGAAGTCGTCGAGCACCACTGCCCCGTCGGCCTCGAGGAACGGGCCCCACGCAGCGATGTCCGCGTGCACCGCCTCCTCCGTGTGGAGACCGTCGATGTAGAGGAGTCGGATCGGGTCGGCCCACCCCGCCACAGCCTCCGTCGAGGTGGACCGCACGGTCTCGACGTCATCGTCGAGACCGAAGGCGGCAAGGTGGTGGCGGAAGAGCCAGTAGGTGGAGGTGTCGCCTTTGGCTCCCTCGCTCCCTTCCCTGCCGTTGTTGCCTTCATGCGGGTCGACGGCGACGACGCCAGGTCGGCCTCCGTGGCGCGCGCCGCAGCCGAGCACCACCGTCGAACGGCCGAGGTAGCTGCCGACCTCGACGACGCGGCCTGTGCCTTCGCCGTGCGCGGCGAGGTGGAACAGGAGCGCCGCTTGCGGTCGATCGAGCCAGCCGGGAACCCACATCTGCTGCCACAGCTCATCGAAGGCTGGATCCGCAGGCGTGCCCTCGGCGGCGAAGCGGGCCGCTTGCACCGCCGTGCTCACTGCCGCCCTGCTCCCGACGATCGGGTGCCGGAGCACGGCCCGCGCCGCCCGCCCGTAGGACTGGGCCCGTCCGTGCTGCATGCGACCAGCCTGTCACGACGACCGACGACGCGCCGAAGGGGCCCCACAGGTCAACGCTGCTCCGCGTGCCATTCGCCTGTCCGATTTCTGAAGATTGTCAAGGTTCTGCGCCGACAGCATGTTGCCGTCGGTGAGAAACGAGAAGGAGACGACATCGGGAGCGGCGAAAAGAAGCGCCCAGCGGATGAGTAGCCGTCACTGGGGGACTCAGCGGGTCGGCTGAGCTGGGAGGCAAGCGCACGTGGGACCAGCGAGTACACCCGCACTACGCGGGACGGCAGTATACGGGGCAGGCGACGCGATCGCCGTGGCCACCGGAGCAGCGATCGCAGGCGCGAACCCGGTAGCAGCCGCTCTGTACGCGGCAGCGCTCCTTCGCTCCCCCGCTCGGCTGCGCACCCCGGCCGGCATGGCCGAGGTGCCCTTCGTCGCGCAGCGCCTCGCACTCGCGACGCTGGCGCTCGGCGTCACCGGCGGCTCGCTCGACCGGTTGCTCATCACCGCCGCGTTGGTGCTCGCCATCAGCGTGGTCGGTCGGGACGTTGAGACGCGACTCCGGCGGCGGTCGGTCGTGCGAACCAACAGCGGCGAGGCCACCATCGTCGTCGGTGAACCCGAGGACGTGACCGCTTTCGCCCGGCTCATCGCCCAGTACCCCGAGCACGGCATGCGCCCCGTCGTCACCGCGACGACCGACGGCAGCCTGCCGACGGTGCTGCCGGGCGGCCGCATCGCCGACGTCCTCGATCTCACGATCGACCACGGTGCCACCCACCTCGTCGTCGCGACGCCCGCGACCGCGGACGACGTGCGGGCCCGCCTGGATCGCCGGCGTCCGATCGGGCTTCGCGTCTCGGTGCTGCCACCGCTCGCGTCGATCATGACGTCGGACCTCGAGGTGGTGGACGTTCGCGGCCTGCCGCTGGTCTCGCTGGCGCCGCGGCGCGCGCCGCAGGGTCCGGCATGGATCGCGAAGCGCGTGATCGACTACACGCTGGCGTCGTTGGCGCTGCTGGTGGTGCTGCCGGTCTTCGCCATCACCGCGATCGCCGTGAAGCTCGACAGCCGAGGGCCCGTGTTCTTCCGCCAGAAGCGGATCGGGCGCGACGGCCGGCTGTTCGAGATCTGGAAGTTCCGCTCGATGGTCGCCGACGCGGAGGAGCGCCTCCACGAGCTGGTCGGTCGCAACGAGGCCGAGGGCCCCTACTTCAAGCTCAGTCACGACCCCCGGGTCACCAGGGTGGGCCGGTTCCTGCGAGCCACCAGCCTCGACGAGCTGCCGCAGCTGTTCAACGTGCTCGCGGGGCACATGAGCCTCGTCGGGCCACGGCCGTTCCTGTCCCGGGAGCTGGCCGACGCGCCGGACCACTTCGAGTGGCGGCTGGGCTTCCTCCCCGGCATCACCGGCCCGTGGCAGGTGGCGGGGCGCAGCTGGCTGCCGGCCGAAGAGGGCCTGCGCATGGACCTCGCCTACCTGGAGCACTGGAGCGTCGGCCTCGACCTCTCGATCATGTGGCGCACGCTCGGCGTGGCGCTCCTGGGCAACCGCCGTCCCTCACCGAGCGGCCTCGACGACAGCGTCACGCTCGACCGGCTGCGCTACCGCCCGTTCGTCGTGAGCGACGACCTCGAGCCGGCTCCCTCCACCGTCGACCTGAGCATCATCGTCGTCACCCACGAGTCTGCTCGTGAGATCGGGATGTGCCTCGCCAGCCTGCGCGACGTGATCGGCGAGGTCGACGCCGAGGTGATCGTGGTCGACAACGCGTCCACGGACGGCACCGCCGACCTGGTCCGGCGTGAGTTCCCCGAGGTCCGGCTGATCGAAAAGGTCCGTCGCCACGGCTTCTCGGTGAACTGCAACATCGGTGCCACCGCGGCGAACGGGCGCCACGTGCTCTTGCTCAACCCCGACACGGTCACCCGTCCCGGATCGCTCGCGCCGCTCGTGTGCTACCTCGATGAGCATCCCGAGGTCGGCGCGGTCGGCCCGCGGCTCGTCTATCCCGACGGCAGCCCGCAGGCGTCGGCCCGTCGATTCCCCGAACTGGGGTCTGCGCTGATCCGCCGCACGCCTCTGCGCATCGTCTTGCGCTCCTCCGCCGCCGAGCGCCGTCACCTGATGCTCGACGAGCACGACAGCGATGACGTCCGCGAGGCGGACTGGCTCCTCGGTGCCGCGGTCGCGATCCGCGGCGAGGCGTTCCGCCAGCTGAACGGGCTCGACGACGGGTACCGGCTCTACTGCGAGGACATCGACCTGTGCTGGCGGCTGCACGAGACTGGTTGGGCGGTCCGCTACCTGCCGTCAGCCGTCATCCAGCACGACCTCGGCGAGCTCACCCGCAAGCGTCTGCTCACGGTTCGGACCGTGTGGCACGCGCGCAGCATGGCTCGCTTCCTTCGCACGCACGGTCTCGGGCGTCCGAAGGTGCGGGTCGCGGCGACCCCCATCGAGCGGCGCCAGCCGCAGCCGGTGACCGTCGGGGCCGTCGCCGCCGCCTGACGCCAGCTGCTCCTCAATCTGTCGGAAAAAATCGGACAGATCGGCAGGAGATGGTCTGTTCAGGACGAATCTACAGACCGTCGCCGACGGCACACCGTGCTCGCCAGCGACGAGGGATGGGCTCGGGGGACGCGATCGAGCGCCTGTTTCATCTGACGGCCGGCGGGTCGTCGCTGCTTGGGGGATACAGGTGCTGTCGCTGCTCGATTGGGTGAGCGGGCGGTGGCATCTCCCGCATTGACCCGCATCGCGCGGACGCGTGGGCGGCAACTCAAAGGAGAACATCTTGCGCAAGTTCCTTGTCACGAGCATGGTCGGTGGCGTCATGGCCGCCGGCGCCCTGCTGATGCCGGCCAACGCCGCCGGCGGCAAGTACAGCACCCCGGTTGCCGACATCACGGCCCAGGGTGATCCGACCACACAGACCGGCGCGATCATCGTCGATGGCAACGGCACCGTGCCCGGCCCCATCGGCGGCGGCTACATCGGCGTCGACAGCAACGAAGGCGTCGTGGGCTGCGCCACCGGCACCTACACCGGCTCGGGCGACAACGTGATCACCAAGGTCCCGCCGCCCGCCGCCGCACCGGCCCCGCCGGATCCCAACAGCACCTGCACGCCGACGCCCTGAGCTTCGAAGCAGACCTTGTGACAGGAGGGCCCCCTCGGGGGCCCTCCTTTCGCGTTGTGGCACCGGTGTCCAGGTAGGCTCCGTCCATCCCCTTGGAGGGACGGCTCGTTTCGGTGAGGCGATCAGCTCGATCGCCTCCCGTGTTCCGCCGGATGCTTCGGCTGAGCGATGCTCAGCGAAGGGTCATGCCGCGTGCTCGTCGCTTCTTCCTGCTCGCCCTAGGAGTCCTCATGCCCAGCAGCCCGTA
>JBEEGB010000392.1:0-7720 GCA_041166585.1 Acidimicrobiaceae bacterium | reverse complement strand
GCGTACCGGTCGAGCGCGGCGCGCACGTCCTTCGCGGCGTCGGCTTCGCAACCCTCGCGTCCACCCCACATCACGTAGACCGACGCGCCGAGCTCGACACCGAGCTCGATCGCGTCGAGGGTCTTGGCCACGGCGTGGCGGCGCACCGCAGGGTCGTTCGCGGTGAACGCGCCGTCTTTGAACACGGGTTGGGAGAAGAGGTTGGTGGTGGCCATCGGGACCTTCATTCCGGTGTCGTCCAGCGCGCGCCGGAAGCGCTTCACGATCGCCTCACGCTCGGCGGCGGTGGATCCCGGTGGGATCAGGTCGTCGTCGTGGAAGTTCACGCCGTACGCGCCGAGCGCGGCCAGGCGCTGGACGGCTTCGACCGGGTCGAGCACGGGGCGCACCTCGAACCCGAAGGGGTCGCGGCCACGGTTCGCCACGGTCCAGAGCCCGAACGTGAAGCGGTCTGCGGGGGTTGGCGTGAACTCGTCGCTCATGAGCTTCCAGTACAGCACTGCTTGACTACGGTCGGCGGGTGATCCGGCTGCGACCTGCTCTGCTCGCACTGGCGGCCGTCTCGCTCGTCGCTGGTCTCCTCGTCGGCTGTGGCGGTGAGCCGTCCCATGCCGGAGCCGGCGTGGGCGCCGGTGTGCGATCGCTGCGGGCGACGAGCCTCGCGGTTCGCGATCGTGCTCCCTACGCGGGGCTCGGCACGTGGGTCGATGGCTTCGACTTCGGTCCGGCGTACCAGGCCGGTGGCGCGCCGCCGCCCGTGACCCCCGCCGTCATCGACGACATGGTGGCGCACGGCGTCAAGACGCTGTTCCTGCAGGCGGCCCGCGAGGACACGCGCTCACCGGGCGGCCTGGTCGACGGACAGCTGGTGGGTTCGATGCTGCTGCGGGCCCACGCCGCGGGGATGAAGGTCGTGGCGTGGTACCTGCCTCGGTTCCGTGATCCTGCGGTGGACGTTCGCAACCTCGTCGGGCTCGCTCGCTTCGAGGTGCTCGGCCACCGCTTCGACGGTGTCGCCGTGGACATCGAGTTCACCGACGACGTGCCGGACGTGGCCGAGCGCAACGTCCGGCTCGTCGAGCTGTCGCGCACCGTCCGCGCTCAGATGGGCAGCGACGCGCTCGGCGCGATCGTCTTGCCTCCGGTCCTGACCGAGGTGGTGAACCCGGCGTTCTGGCCGGAGTTCCCGTACCACGAGATCAGCTCGCTCTACGACGTGTGGCTGCCGATGAGCTATTGGAGCTTCCGCAAGGAGTCGTCCGGCTACAAGGACGGCTTCACCTACAACGAGGAGAGCACGCGACGGCTCAGGGCCGATCTCGGAGTGCCCTCGGCCGTCGTGCACGGCATCGGGGGGATCGGCGACGCGATCACCGCAGAGGACCTCGACCGCTTCGCGCAGTCGCTGGTGGCCACGGGCGCGGTCGGAGGCTCGATCTACGACTGGTCGTCGATGACGCCGGCGATCCGCGACGCCCTCACCGCCCGCTTCCCCACAGGCCTCCCCGCGCCGGGCTGACCACAACTTCCATTCTGGCGTCACTCAGCGCGGATATGCGCGCTGGTTGACGCCAGAATGGATCGTGGACTTGATCGAGACGATTCGCACGACAGGGGCCATCCGCGAGTTCGGGCCGGAGCCGGTGCCGGACGAGGTGCTCTACCGGATCCTCGACTCGGCCCGCTTCGCGCCGAGCGGCGGCAACCGCCAGGCCTGGCGGGTGGTCGTGGTCAAGGACCCAGCGGTGAGGCGCCAGCTCCGCGACCTCTACCTGCCCGGCTGGTACGACTACCTCGCGCAGCGGATGGCAGGGCTCACGCCGTGGGCGCCGGTCACCGACCGGACCGCCGAGGAGACGGCCCGCGCCGGTGCTGACGCGATCGCCGCCGACGCCGCAGCAGGACCGGGCGGCTTCGCCGAGCACCTCGACGAGGTGCCGGCGCTGCTCGTGGTGTTCGCCGACCTGCGGGGCCTGGCTGCCGTGGATCGCGACCACGACCGCTACGGGTTCGCCGGCGGCGCCTCGATCTACCCGTTCGCCTGGAACCTGCTGCTGGCGGCGCGCGCCGAGGGCCTCGGTGGCGTGATCACGACGATGGCCATCGCCCGTGAGGCCGAGGTCAAGGCAGTGCTCGGGGCACCGGACGAGCTCGCGGTCGCGGCCGTCATCGCGCTCGGCCGTCCGGTCCACCAGCCGACACGGCTCACGCGAGGTGCAGTGGAGTCGTTCACCACCATCGACGGCATCGGCGGCCAGCGCCTGACGGGGTAGCGATCGCGCCTCGTGGGTAAGCAGGCGGGATGGCCGTCTCCCTCACCCCTCGGCACCTGCCTCGCTACCGAGACATCGCCAGTCTGCTGATCAAGCACGCCCGGGCTGACGGGCTGCGCCCATCCGACGACCGCGAGGCCAGCGAGGCTGATGCCCAGAAGCTCGTCGACGACCTCGAGGCGATGGGCCCGACGTTCGTGAAGCTCGGCCAGCTGCTGTCGACGAGGGCCGACCTCCTCCCGCCCGTGTACCTCGAAGCCTTGGCCCGTCTGCAGGACGACGTCGAGCCGTTCGGCTTCGCGGAGGTCGAGGACATCGTCTCCTCTGAGCTCGGCGCACGGATCTCGAAGGCGTTCCAGTCGTTCCACCACGTGCCACTGGCTTCGGCATCGCTCGGTCAGGTGCATGCTGCGGTGCTCCGCGACGGACGGCACGTCGCCGTCAAGGTGCAACGCCCCGGGGTCCGCGACCGGGTCATCGAGGACATGGACGTGATCGAGGAGCTCGCCGAGTTCCTGGACGACCACACGAACGTCGGTCGCCGGTACGGGTTCGCGGCCATGGTCAAGGAGTTCCGTGCGTCGCTCATGGCTGAGCTCGACTACCGCCTCGAGGCCGCCAACCTGCGGCTGCTGGGCGCCAACCTCGAGAGCTATGACCGCATCGTCGTGCCGCAACCGATCGACGACTACACGACGTCGCTCGTCCTCACGATGGACCTCGTGGACGGACGCAACGTCGGCTCGCTCGGACCGCTCGCGCAGCTCGAGCTCGACGGCCGCCCGCTCGCCGAGCAGCTCTTCCGCGCCTACCTCGACCAGATCCTCGTCCACGGCTTCGTGCACGCCGATCCGCACCCGGGCAACGTGCTGTTGACGTCGGACGGTCGCCTGGCCCTGATCGACCTCGGCATGGTGGCCCGCGTCGATGCCGCGCTCCAGGACAGCCTCGTGCGCCTCCTCCTGGCGGTGAGCGAGGGCGATGGGGTCGAGGCGGCACGCGTCATGGCCGGGCTCGGCGAGCCCCGCGAGGACTACGACTCCCAGCGCTTCGAGCACAGCGTCGTCGAGCTCATCCAGCGCAACCAGCAGATCGTGGTCGGCGAGCTCGAGGCCGGCCGGGTCGTCGGTGACCTCGCCCGCATCGCGGGCGAGTGCGGCCTGCGGCCCCCGGCCGAGCTCACGATGCTGGCGAAGGCACTCCTCAACCTCGACCAGGTGGCCGCGAAGCTCGACCCTGGGTTCGACCCGAACGCCGCGATCCGCGACCACGTCGCCAGCGTGATGCGAGCGAAGATGCTCCAGAGCGCATCGCCGGGCAACATCCTCGCCGCGGCGATGGACGCGAAGGAGTTCGCCGAGAAGCTGCCTGGCCGCGTCAACAAGGTGATGGACGCGCTGGCCGAAGGCACGATGACGCTCAACGTGCAGGGCATCGACGAAGCGGAGCTCATGCGCGGCATCCAGAAGCTCGCCAACCGGCTCACCACCGGCGTGGTGGTGGCCGCGCTCATCATCGGCGCCGCGATGATCATGCGGGTCGAGACCGACGCTCGGCTCTTCGGCTACCCGACGCTGGCCATCATCCTCTTCCTCGTGGCGTCGCTGGCCGGCCTCTGGCTCGTCGTCACCAGCCTCGTGAACGACCTGCCACAGCGCCGCCGGCGCGGACGTCGGTCCGGCTGAAATCGCGGCTCGGCCGCGCGAGTGTGTGGCCATGGACACGGCCGAGCTCTCCTACGCCAACGGTTCGACGGACGTTGCGCTGCTGGAGGAGACGATCGGCGCCAACCTCAGGCGGATCGCTGCCGCCCACCCACAGGCCGAGGCGCTGGTCGGGCGTCATCAGGATCGGCGGCTCCGCTACGCCGAGCTCGATGCTGCCGTCGACGAGGTCGCGGCCGGGCTGATCGACCTCGGCCTCGCCGCCGGTGACCGGGTTGGCATCTGGAGCCCCAACTGCGTCGAGTGGGTGCTGCTGCAGTACGCAACTGCGCGCGTCGGCGTGATCCTCGTGACGGTGAACCCCGCGTACAGGACCTCCGAGCTCGAGTACGTGTTGCGCCAGTCCGGATGCCGGGTGCTCGTGGCCGCCACCGAGTTCAAGACGTCGGACTACCGAGCGATGGTGGCCGAGGTGGCGCCGTCGTTGACCGAGCTGGAGCGGACGATCTTCCTCGGCCAGCACGACTGGGACGAGCTGGTCGACGCCGGACGTCGAGCCGGCACCGCGGCCGTGCACGAGCGCGAGGCAACGCTCGCGTGCGACGACCCGATCAACATCCAGTACACGAGCGGGACGACCGGCTTCCCGAAGGGCGCCACGCTGTCGCACCGCAACATCCTCAACAACGGGTACTTCGTCGGCGAGCGCTGCGGCTACACCGACGCCGACCGCGTCTGCATCCCGGTGCCCTTCTACCACTGCTTCGGCATGGTGCTCGGCAACCTGGCGTGCACCACGCACGCGGCATGCATGGTGATCCCGGAAGCGGCGTTCGACCCGAGGGCCACGTTGGCGGCCGTGGAGGCCGAGCGGTGCACGAGCCTCTACGGCGTGCCCACGATGTTCATCGCCGAGCTCGACCACCCCGACTTCGATCGCTTCGACCTCTCGTCGCTGCGGACGGGGATCATGGCCGGCTCACCGTGCCCGGTCGAGGTGATGAAGCAGGTCGTGTCGCGCATGCACATGGACGACGTGACCATCTGCTACGGCATGACCGAGACGAGTCCCGTGTCGACGCAGACGGAGGTGACCGACACGCTCGATCAGCGGGTGTCGACCGTCGGCCGTGTGCACCCGCACGTGGAGATCAAGGTGGTCGATCCCGCCGACGGCAGGACGCTGGCCCGGGCCGAGCCGGGCGAGCTGTGCACGCGGGGCTACTCGGTGATGATCGGCTATTGGGACGACCCCGAGCGCACTGCGGATGCGATCGACGCCGATCGCTGGATGCACACGGGCGACCTGGCGACGATGGACGGAGACGGCTTCGTCAACATCGTCGGGAGGTCGAAGGACATGATCATCCGGGGCGGGGAGAACGTCTACCCGCGCGAGATCGAGGAGTTCCTCTACGGGCACCCCGCCATCGTCGATGTCCAGGTGGTCGGCGTGCCCGACCCGCGCTACGGCGAGGAGATCCTGGCCTGCGTGAAGGTGCGTGACGGGGCCGGGCCGCTGTCCGTCGAGGACATCCGATCGTTCTGCCAGGGTCGCATCGCGCACTACAAGGTGCCGCGCTACGTGCGCCTCGTCGACGACTTCCCGATGACGGTCACCGGCAAGGTCCAGAAGTTCCTCCTCCGCGAGCAGAGCATGGACGCGCTGGGCCTCGCCGAGGCCGGCCCGACCGCGTGAGCGCTACGCGACCTGGGCGCTGCGTTCGTAGCGGTCGACGAAGCGGGACGCGGTGCCCCAGCGGCGTTCGGTGAGCACGCGGGCCAATCGAGCATCGCTCGACGCGTACGCGTGCAGCGCTTCGTGGGTCAGGTCGTGGATCTTGGTGCGGTCGACTTCGATCGGCAGGAGACCGACGAGACGGGCGATCGACTTCAGCGAGCACGACACCCGCAGCGCGGGCCCCACGTCGGCGCGGTAGAGCCGGTAGGCGTCGACATGGCCGTGACGGTGCCACCGCGCCCGGTAGGAGCCCGGGTGGCCGGGCAAGGGTGCGTGATGCATGTCGATGGAAGGGTCGAGGCGCAGGCGCAACCCGAGCTCGATGCCGTGCAGCGCGGCCCGGTCGGCGAGGAACGGGAGGTCGAACGCGGCACCGTTCCACGTCGCGATCACGCCGGGCTCGAGCTCGGCCAGCCGCTCGTCGAGATCGAACAGGATCTCGTCCTCGCGTCCGGCGAACACCTCGTCGTACTCCGGGTTCGACAGGGCGACGGTGACCACAGGGGCGACGGCCGGGTCGAGGCCGTCGACGGTGGTGTCGGTCTCGATGTCCAACCCGTACACCAACGGTCGTCGCATGCTGTCTCCCGGACTGCTCTCCCGGACTTCCCCCACCCCCGTCCGGAGGGTCAGCCTAAGGAGCCTCGGTGACAGCGTGGTGGATGCCGGTGTCGCTCAGCAGTCACCGCCGCTGCCCGGGTTCGGGACGTCGGGGATGGAGAGGTCGACGACCTCGATGTGGACGTGCGGCCACGGCGGGTCGACCGTCCTGTAGTCGTCGACCTGCGAGCCGAACGGCAGCTGGTGCGGGTGCAGGGCAATCGGGGTCTGCCCCGCGACGACCCGGTCACCGGGTGCGACTTGCACACCGACGACGTGCAGCACCTTGATCCTCCAGCCGGGATGCTCGTCCGGCTCGATGAACACGAGCTCGTCCGTGTAGTCGCAGTACAGGATGTAGCTGTTGGCAGCGACGACCCGTCCGGAGACGGGGGCGCGGACCTCGAGCGCTGGATCGGACACCACGTCAGCCGCGCTGCGATCGCCGCTCAAGCGGTCACGCGTCGCCATGGTCACCGGCCTGACGGCATCAGGCAAGGGGTCGATCTGCTGCGCGCCCTCGTGGTTCGACTGATGGAAGCCGATGCGCTCGACCCGGGCCGATGGGTAGAACAGCGACACGCCCGATGACGTCGCGAACTGGATCCACTCCTGCTCGAGGACGGGCCGGCCATCGGCGGCCGGCGAGACCACAGGGCCTGCGGTGGTCGGCGGCGCGGTGGTCGGCGGCGCGGTGGTCGGTGGAGGCATGGTCGTGGTCGGCGGCAGGGTCGTCGGGGCACTGGTGGTCGAGGTCGTCGACGGCGCCCCAGCGAGAGTCGGCTCGCCCCCGCCCGACCCACATGCGGTCGCGCCCAGGCACCCGACCAACAGCAGGGCCACGAGCGTGCGCATCCTCAGCCGGCGAGCTGCTCGTTGAACTGTCCGAGGTCGAAGTAGTCGCGCCAGAGCGCGATCTTCGCGCCGCGCAGCTCCCAGACGCCGGCGACCGGGATCTCGAGCCATCGTTCGCCGAGCAGGAACCGGTCGGTGCGCTCGTTGAACACGACGTCTCCGGCGGCTGCCTCGCGGTGCACGACCCACTCGATCGTGGTCGCGCTGTCCATGAACGGCCCGAGGAAGGCGCGCACCTCGTCCACGCCGTGCGCGGTGGGCATGGGCACGTTGTCGTACTCGATGTCGTCGGTCACCAGCTCGAGCGCGGCGTCGAGGTCCTTCGCCTCGATGGCGGCGATGAAGGCACGGACGGTCTCGAGCGGTGTCATCCCCCGAGACTATTGGCGGGGATGGTCCGCAGCCTGCGGGCGATGCGCAGGGCGACGCCGGCCGTCAGCGCCTCGTCGACGTCGCTGAGCGCCAGCCAGATCGTGAGCTCGCCGTCGGCGGGCGTGACCTTCGTGATGCGGGCGCCGAGCGGCAGCGGGGGCAGCGGGAGGTAGCCGGGCAACGTCGGCATGACCGGCGCCGCCACCCCGAGCATC
>JBEEGB010000391.1:0-3399 GCA_041166585.1 Acidimicrobiaceae bacterium | reverse complement strand
CTGCGGAGGCGTGGGCTGCGCCGCGATCGCGGGTGCCCGACTCGCGGGCGCCGCCACGGTGATCGGCGTCGACCTCGACGCCGGAAAGCTCGACCTCGCGCGGGGCTTCGGCGCAACCCACGTCGTCGACGCGAGCGGCACCGATCCGGTCGAGGCGATCCGCGCGCTCACCGATGGCAACGGCGCCGATGTGTGCATCGAGGCGGTCGGCAACCCGAAGGTGATGGAGCAGGCGTTCTTCGCGCGCGACCTCGCCGGCACGCTCGTCCAGGTCGGCGTGCCGACGCCCGACATGCGCATCGATCTGCCGATGATCGAGTTCTTCGGTCGGGGCGGACGGCTGAAGCCGAGCTGGTACGGCGACTGCCTTCCATCCCGCGACTTCCCGATGCTCATCGACCTCTACCTCCAGGGCCGGCTCGACCTCGATCGCTTCGTGTCGGAGACGATTGCCCTGGACGGGGTCGAAGACGCGTTCCACCGCATGGAGCGGGGCGAGGTGCTGCGCTCGGTCGTCGTGCTGAAGTCATGATGACGTGATCACCTGATGAGGTGACGAGAGGAGGCCGAGATGGATGACGTGGACGACGTGCTCGAGCTGCACCGCCATGCCGCGGGACGCTTCGGCGAGCGGGTGGTGTCGGTTGCGGACGACCAGTGGCACCGGCCCACGCCGTGCTCGGATTGGGACGTGCGAGCGCTGGTGAACCACCTCGTGTACGAGAACCGCTGGGCCGTTGAGCTCATCCACGGCGCCACCGTCGCCGACGTCGGCGACCGGCACGAAGGAGACCTGCTCGGGGAGGACCCCGTGGCGGCGTGGCACGACTCGCTGGCCGCGGCCCGCGAGGCATTGGATGAGCGGGGGGCGCTGGGCCGCACGGTGCACCTCTCCTACGGCGACGAGCCGGCGACCGAGTACATCACCCAGCTGGTGACCGACCTGCTGGTGCACGGCTGGGATCTCTCGCGGGCGATCGGGGCGGACGAGCAGCTCGACACCGAGCTCGTCGGCTTCGTCTGGCAGGCCTGGAAGGACCGCGAGGACATGATCCGCGGCAGCGGCGTGTTCGGCGAACGCGTCGACGTCGCACCCGATGCCGACGCCCAAACGCGCTTGCTGGGGCTCTTCGGACGGGTTGCTTGAGCTCGCCATCAGGCCGCGTGGGACCGCGGCGTCACGAGCCGCAGCGAGCGCTGACACGAGACAGGGATTGGCGAGCGGCGAAACATGGTAGGGCTAGAGGGTGCTCGGTCGGCTGATCATCGACGACGTCCGCCCGCGCACGCCCGGCGGGTATCCGGCGAAGGCCCTGGTCGGAGGCGTTGTGACGGTCAAGGCCGACATCTTCCGGGAGGGCCACGACCTCCTCGCCGCCAGGGCGCGGTGGCGCCCCACCGGCGGGACCTGGGCCACGGAACCGATGGCCCTCGACGTGAACGACCGCTGGGAGGCGGAGCTGACCCCCACGCAGGTCGGACGCCATGAGTTCCAGGTCGAGGCGTGGACCGATCACTTCGCCACGTGGCGTCACGACGTCGAGCTGAAGGCTGGCGCTGATCCTCACGACAGCTTGGCGACGGAGATCGAGGAGGGCGCCCTCCTCATCGGGCGACTTGCGAAGCGCGCACCCAAGGAAGCGCGGCCCGTGTTGCTGGCTGCCGTTGCCGGCCTGCGCGACGGCGCGCGCTCACGCGACGAGCGCCTGAACGCGGGCCTGGACGACCACGTCGCCGCGCTCCTCACCGGAGTGGTCGATGACACCGATCTGACGCGTTCGGACAAGCTCACGCTGTGGGTCGATCGCGAGCTCGCCGGACTCGCAGCGTGGTACGAGCTGTTCCCTCGAAGCGAGGGCGGACTGGCCGGCGCGTCGAAGCGTCTGCGCGCGGTGGCGGCGATGGGCTTCGACGTGGTGTACCTCCCACCGGTCCACCCCATCGGGACGACCCATCGCAAAGGTCGCGACAACACCCTCGTCGCCGACGCCGACGACGTCGGGAGCCCGTGGGCCATCGGCGCCGCTGAGGGCGGGCACACCGCGCTGCACCCCGACCTCGGCGACATCGAGGCGTTCGACGGCTTCGTGGACGAGGCCGCGACGAACGGTCTCGAGGTTGCGCTCGACTACGCCCTCCAGTGCTCGCCCGACCATCCCTGGGTCCGACAGCACCCCGAGTGGTTCCACCACCGGCCGGACGGCACCATCAAGTACGCGGAGAACCCACCGAAGAAGTACCAGGACATCTACCCGATCAACTTCTGGCCCGAGCGCGACGCTGATCGCAAGGCGTTGTGGCAGGCGTGCAAGGAGATCCTCGATCACTGGATCTCCCATGGCGTGCGCATCTTCCGCGTCGACAACCCGCACACGAAGCCGTTCGCGTTCTGGGAGTGGCTGCTCCCCGCGGTGCAGGCCGAGCACCCGGAGACGGTCTTCCTGGCCGAGGCGTTCACCCGGCCCAAGCTCATGGCCAAGCTCGCCGAGGTCGGCTTCACGCAGAGCTACACGTACTTCACCTGGCGGAACGAGAAGTGGGAGCTGGAGCAGTACCTCGGCGAGCTGTGTGCCGAGCCACTCGTCGACTACATGCGCCCGAGCTTCTGGCCGAACACCCCCGACATCCTCGCGGGGCCGCTGCGCAACGGGCCGCCGTCCGCCTTCCGCCTCCGGTTCCTCTTGGCCGCGACGATGACGCCGGTCTACGGCATCTACTCCGGCTACGAGCTCTCCGAGAACCAGCCCGCATCGCCGACGAACGAGGAGTACCTCCACTCGGAGAAGTACGAGCTGCGCGAGCGCGACTGGGACGACCCCGGATCGCTCGCGCCGTTCATCACCTCGGTGAACGACGCGCGCCGCAGGCACCCCGCGTTCGCGCAGCTGCGCACGTTGCGGTTCCACGAGGCAACAGACGACGCGATCATCACGTGGTCGAAGACCGACCCCGCGACGGGTGACGTGGTCCTCTGCGTCGTGAACCTCGACCCGATCGGGTGGCACGAGGCGACGCTCGCGCTCGACATGCCGGTCCTCGGTCTCGGTTGGGACGACACCTACGACGTCATCGACGAGCTCACGGGCTCGACGTACACGTGGACCGGGTCGCACCCCTACGTCCGCCTCGATCCCGCGCGCCAGCCGGGCCACGTCTTCGCGATCCGCGCCCGTCCGTGAGCGTCGACTTCAGCGACCCGAGGTGGTACCAGAAGGCTGTGTTCTACGAGGTCCTCACGCGAGGGTTCTTCGACGCGAACAGCGACGGCACTGGTGATCTGAAGGGCCTCACCGAGAAGCTCGACTACCTCGAATGGCTCGGTGTCGACTGCTTGTGGCTGCTGCCGTTCTACCAATCGCCGTTGCGCGACGGCGGCTACGACATCAGCGACTTCTTCAC
>JBEEGB010000390.1:0-6418 GCA_041166585.1 Acidimicrobiaceae bacterium | reverse complement strand
ACGAGCACCCGGTGCTCGTCGCTGGCCAGCCGTACCCCATCGACCTCTGCTATCCGCTCTGGATGATCGCCATCGAGCTCGATGGGGGCGAGGGCCATCGCCACGAGAAGGCGTTCGAACACGACCCGATCCGGAACAATCAGCTCGTGGTGGAAGGCTGGATCGTCCTCCATTTCACCTGGCAGCGCTTCCTCGAGGACCCCGCCGGCGTCGTCGCCGAGGTCCTCGCCGCCATCAAGCTCCGTTCCGGCGTTCGTTAGGGGGACATGCGGCCCCCAACGCACGCCAGTTGGTCAGGTTTGGGGGTGGGTGGCGAGGTAGTCGGCGGCGGGGACGGGTTCGAGGGACTCGTAGCCGGTGGGGAGGACGACGTCGCCGAGGGTGGTCCGGTAGACGATCTGCCAGCGGTGGAAGGCCGCGAAGGTCACCGGCTCGGCGGCCATGACGGCCGCGTACTCCTCCACGCCCCGCACGTAGTTGTTGTGGTTGTTGTACCGGAACAGCGCGCCGTCGATGTTGCCGTCCGCGAACCCGTTGGCGTTCAGGTAACGGGCCGCGGCGAGGATCGAGTCGTGCGGTGAGTTGATGTCACCTTCGCCGTAGCGGTCCCACGTCGACGGGATGAATTGCATCGGACCCTGGGCACCGGCGGTGCTGAGCCCGACGATGCGCCCCATGCCAGTCTCGACGAGGTTGATGGCGGCGAGGTAGCTCCACCCCACGCCGTAGCGGGCTTCAGCCTCGCGGTAGTAGGCGAGCAGCTCGTCAGCGGGCGCCGGCTCGACGATGCGCCACGCCGGCAGCGTGTCGGACAGCTTCGTCGTCAGGTTGAGGAACTCGCGCCGGGCCGCCACGTTCGTCGCGACGGCTCCGGTCAGCTCGGGAGGCACGCGTGGGAACACGATGTTGTCCCACTCCGGGTGCTCGCCGATGCGGCGGTAGGCGAGCTGTTCGACCCGGGCGGCGCCGTCGAGCTGCTCGCTCGTGGCGGCCGGGTCGCGGATCGTCTGCTCCGCCGCGACGAGCGCGTCAGCCAGCGCCGCCGGGTCGGCGGGCAGCTTCGGTCCCGGAGGCGGCACGATGACCGGCGGCGGGGTCGTCGTCGTGGTGGAGGGCGCTGCCAGCAACGTCGTCGTCGAGGCGGTGGTGCTCGGCGCCGCCGCGGGTGCGTCGCTCACCGCCGCTCGGTCGGTCGGGCGGGCACCGCCGCCCGAGCACGCGACGAGCGCAGCCAACGCGACCGTGAGGACGATGGTTCGCCTCAACCCGCGCCCAGCCTTGACACGGCGCCCGACACCGACAGCACGTACACAGAGCCGTTCGCGTCCTCGCCGAACGAGGACAGCCCGGGGACGTTGAGGCCGAGGTCGTTCAGGCTCACCGATCCGTCCGGAGCCCGTTGCAGCGCCTTGATCTCGCCGGCGCAGTAGTCGCCGAAGAGGTACAGGCCTTGGAGGCTGGCGAGCTCGGTGCCCCGGTACACGTACCCACCCGTGACAGAGCAGCCGCCCGTGCTCGCGTGGTCGTACTCGTAGACCGGCAGCGTCGCGCCGTCTGGGTTGGTGCCGCCGTTGTACGGATGGGTTCCTTCGAGCTTGCTCCACCCGAAGTTCATGCCGGCCCCCTGTCCCGCCGGCGCGAAGTCGATCTCCTCGTACTGGTTCTGGCCGACGTCGGCGATCCACAGATCACCTGTCGCCCGATCGAAGGAGAACCGCCACGGGTTGCGCAGGCCGTAGGCGAACACCTCCGGGGCTCCTCCGCTCCCGTCCGCGAACGGGTTGCCGGCGGGGATCGCGTAGGGCTTGCCACCTTCGGACTTCGACGGATCGATCCGCAGGATGTCGCCGAGCAGGTCGGTCGTGCGCTGGCCGTTGCCGCGCGGGTCGCCGCCACCTCCGCCGTCACCCATCCCCCAGTAGAGGAGCCCATCGGGCCCGAACGCGAGCTGGCCGCCGTTGTGGTTCGGCGCGAAGTCGGGGACGACGAGGAGCAACCGGCGCGACGCAAGGTCGGGCCGGCCGTCGACCAGCGTGAGCTCGTCGAGCTGCTGGTTGGCCTGCTGGTTGGTGAACGCGATGTAGAGACGGTCACCCCCGGGCGAGAAGGCAAGGCCGAGCAGCCCCCGCTCGCCGCCCGAGCTCACGTCGCTCGTGATGTCGAGGAAGGGCGCGTCGTCGAGCTGGTAGGTGGGCGGGCCCGAGCCGCCACCGCTCACGGCGATGCGACGAATCCGGCCGGCCTGCTCGTTCACGTACAGGCTGGTGTCTCCTGGTCGCACCGCGAACGCGACCGGGCTCTTGACCGTCGCCACCGGGATCAAGGCCGGCGTGGCAGGAGGTTGGGCCGCGGTGATGGGCGGGATGGTCGGCGGCACGGTCGACGTCTGAACCGGCGGTTCGCCCACATGGGTCCCGACCGCGTCCTCGCGGTTGAGGAGCACGACCGCCACGACGGCGACGGCCACCACGACCGCGACGATCACACCGGCTCTGATCATTCGCTCACGCGGCATCAGGCGGACACCCGGATGAGCCCCTCCTGCATCACCGACACGACGAGGTCGCCTGACTCGGTGTAGATGAGGCCGCGAGCCAGGCCGCGCGCGTCGGAGCTCGACGGTGTGTCCTGTGAGTAGAGCAGCCACTCGTCCGCTCGGAACGGCCGGTGGAACCACATGGCGTGATCGAGGCTCGCCATCATGAGCTTGGTGTCGTCCACCACGCCTCGGTGGGGGAGCAACGTGGTGTCGAGCAGCGTCATGTCCGACGCGTAGGTGAGCACGCACGCGTGGAGGATGGGATCGTCGGGCAGCCGGCCGTCGGCACGAAGCCACACGTGCTGGAACGGGGGCAACGGCACCTTCTCGGTGGGCGGGTGCCAGTCGACCTGGCGCGTATCGATGGGGCGGGGACGCTCGTACCACTCGCCGAGCTTCTCCTTCCACGGCGCCCACCGCTCCTTCATCGTCGGGAGCGTCTCGGGGCTCGGCACCTCGGGCATCGGCAGCTGGAAGTCGAGGCCCGGCTCCGGCCGATGGAACGACGCCGAGAGGTTGAAGATGGCCTTGCCGTGCTGGATCGCCACGACCCGTCGGGTGGTGAACGACCGGCCGTCGCGGATCCGGTCGACGTCGTAGAGGATGGGGATCGTCGGGTCGCCCGGGCGCAAGAAGTACGCGTGGAGCGAGTGGATGCGCCCGTCGTCCGGGTCGACGGTGCGGGACGCGGCCACCAGTGCCTGGCCCGCCACCTGGCCGCCGAAGACGCGCTGCACACGCTCGTCAGGGCTCACGCCGCGGAAGATGTTCATCTCGATCGGCTCGAGGTCGAGCAGCTCGACGAGGTCGTCGACGGTCTCCTGCGGCATCGGACCAGTCTGACGGATCCCGCTGCCCTAACTTGCCCGCCCATGAGTCGATCCTTCCCTCCCGGGTTCACCTGGGGCACCGCCACGGCCGCGCACCAGATCGAAGGCGGCAACTGGAACAACGACTGGTGGGCGTGGGAGCACACGCCCGACAGCGGGTGCGTCGAGCCGAGCGGCGACGCGTGCGACTCGTGGCACCGGTGGCCAGAAGACATCGCGCTGTGCGCCGAGCTGGGGCTCGACAACTACCGCTTCTCGATCGAGTGGAGCCGCATCGAGCCCGAGGAGGGTGAGTGGTCCACGGCGACGATCGAGCACTACCTCAGGCAGGGCGAGGCGATGCTCGAGGCCGGAGTCGAACCGGTCATCACCTTCCACCACTTCACGACGCCGCGGTGGCTCGCGGCGAAGGGCGGTTGGACGGAAGCGTCGACCGCGGACGCGTTCGGCCGGTTCTGCGAGCGCGCCGCCAAAGGCCTCGCCCCCATCCTGCGCAAGGCGTGCACGATCAACGAGCCGAACGTCGTGTCGACGATGGGCCACCTCGCCGGCGTGTTCCCTCCAGGGCTTCGCGACGTCGGTCTGCGCCGCAAGGTGAACGACGTCTTCGTCGACGCGCACCGCAAGGCCGTCGATGGCATCCGATCCGGCGCCCCGGGTGTGCCCGTCGGCTTGACGCTGTCGATGACCGACTACCAAGCCGTCGACGGAGGCGAGTCGAAGCGCGACCGCATCCGCCACGGCATGGAGGACGTCTTCCTCGAGGCCACGGCGGGCGACGACTTCATCGGTGTGCAGACGTACTCACGGGGCCGCATCGGGCCGGACGGCGGCATCGGCAACGAGGAGGGTGTCCCGGTGCTCCCGATGGGCTACGAGTACTGGCCGCAGTCGCTCGAGGCCACGCTGCGCCGGGCCTGGGACGTGACCAAGGGTGAGGTGCCGCTCGTCGTCACCGAGAACGGCATCGGGACGCACGACGACACGCAACGCATCGCCTACGTGGGCGAGGCGCTAGAGGGCGTGCAGCGCTGCATCGCCGATGGCATCGACGTGCGCGGCTACACGTACTGGAGCCTCCTCGACAACTTCGAGTGGGCGTTCGGCTACGAGCCCCGCTTCGGCCTGGTGTCGGTGGACCGGACGACCTTCGCCCGCACGCCGAAGCCGTCGGCCCACTGGCTCGCCGGGATCGCAAAGGCGAACGCCCTCCCTGGTTGACCGGCCCATCGGCGCGATGATCGGCGCATGGACTACCCGGCGGCCACGTTCGAGCTCGACGCTCCGGAGGAGGTCGCGAACTGGCGACCGTTGGTGCAATGGCTGCTCGCCATCCCGCACCTCATCATCGCGAACGTGCTGTCGCAGCTCGGCGGCGTCATCGCGGTCATCAGCTGGTTCGCGATCGTGTTCACCGGCAACATCCCGGAGGGTCTCGCCAACTTCCAGTGCCTGGTCATCCGCTACCAGACGAGGGCGGTCACCTACGCGGGCTTCCTCCGTGAGGGTTACCCGCCCTTCGAGTTCCCGATGACGCCCGCCGACGACGGCCACGACCCGGCGAAGGTGGGCCTGCAAGTTCAGCTCACCGATCGCAACCGGCTCACCGTCGGGCTGCGCTTCCTCTGGATCATCCCGATCGCGCTCTACACGTTCGTGATGGTGATCGCGGCGTTCTTCGTCTACATAGCCGCGTTCTTCGCCGTGCTGTTCACAGGTCGCTGGCCGGCGGGCATGCGCAGCTTCGTGATCGGCGTGATGCGTCTCGGTGTCCGCGTGCAGGCCTACGGGCGCCTGCTGGTCGACGACTACCCGCCGTTCTCGCTCACCTGAGCCCTCGGCCCTTAGTGTTCGGCGCATGCCGCCGATCCTCGATCTCAAACCCGACGAGCTGCTCTCCACCACCCGCGCCGTGCGCAAGCGCATGGACTTCGAGCGTCCCGTCGATCCTGCCCTCGTGCGCGAGTGCATCGAGATGGCCGCGCAGGCGCCGACCGGTTCGAACGCGCAGGGCTGGCACTTCGTGGTCGTCACGGACGCGGCGAAGCGGGCGAAGCTCGGCGAGTTCTACAAAGAGGGCTTCCAGATGTTCTACGGCGACCGCGACGCCGCGTTCGCGGCGATGCCGCAAGATGACCCCACCTACCTCGAGACCCAGCACCGCGTCGTCGACTCGGCCGCGTACCTCGCCGACCACATGGCCGAGGCGCCTGTCCACGTGATCCCGTGCATCGAGGGTCGGTTCGAGAACGGGCCGGTGATGCTGCACGCGTCGATCTGGGGATCGCTGCTGCCCGCGGTGTGGAACTTCTGCCTCGCCGCTCGAGCCCGCGGGCTGGGCACGTGCTGGACGACGCTGCACCTCATCAAGGAGAAGGAGACGGCCGAGCTGCTCGGCATCCCCGACAACATGATGCAAGGCGCGCTGATCCCTGTGGCCCACACCAAGGGCACGGACTTCAAGCCAGGGGCGCGCCGCGACCTCGATCGGGTCATCCACCTCGACACCTGGTGATGGACGACCGCTTGCGCGCCGCGGCCGAAGCGGCGCGGGGGTTCATGCCGCCTGATGAGGGCCTCGCACTCCACGACGCTGCGGCGGCGGTGGCCGTCGTCGGCCCCATGCTCGAGATCGGCTCGTATTGCGGCAAGTCCGCGATCTACCTCGGTGCTGCGGCGCAGCGCGCCGGCACCGTGCTCTTCTCCGTGGACCACCACCGCGGCTCGGAGGAGAACCAGCCAGGCTGGGAGTGGCACGAGCCCGACCTCGTCGATCCCGCCGTCGGTCAGATCGACACGCTGCCGTTGTTCCGTCGCACGGTGCACGATGCCGGCCTCGAGGGCACCGTCGTCGCGGTGGTCGCCGACTCACCGACGCTCGCCGCCCATTGGACGACCCCACTCGCGCTGCTGTTCATCGACGGTGGCCACGGCACCGAGCCGGCCCACCGCGACTACGAGCAGTGGACCCCGCACGTCCGCACCGGCGGGTTGCTGCTCATCCACGACGTGTTCCCCGACCCCGCGGAGGGCGGCCGACCCCCCTACG